>CAYUKW010000009.1:0-12462 GCA_964445395.1 uncultured Candidatus Saccharibacteria bacterium | reverse complement strand
TATTATGCGACCTTGCCAAGGTCGAGATACGGGTTCGACTCCCGTTACCCGCTCACCGTACTAGAAAAATTAAAATACCTCATCACGAGGTATTTTAATTTGCCTATTTTTCAGAGAGTAGGACGAACGTCATAAAACTCTAACAATCGCGATAAGCGCGCAAGCGCCTAAAAGGGCGACGAGAAAACTATAAAGGTTAAAACCGCCTACCCCGCTTTGGCCAACAAGACTCATGATAAATCCACCAATGACTGCTCCCACAATGCCGACAATAATATCCCGGAGTAATCCGCCGCCAGTTCCCATCACCATGGAGGCTGCCCCTCCGACTAATGCACCAAATAGTATCCAGATAATAATTCCCATATATTTTTAATTATTTTTCTTGATCTTTTAATTTAACCGCGGCTTCCGGCGTTGATACTGTTTTCCCCATAAGAAACAATCTGATGATACCGACGGCCAATACCCAATACACAAACATTCCCAGAAGCGTCGTCCACTCAAAAACGCTACCTTCAACAATTTGGCTACTTTGAAATACGGTAAGGAATGGAGCAGTGAAAATATAGGTCACTCCATAAATAAAACTAGTAAAACCGGCAGTGGGATTTGCACCCAATAATCTCAGAACAAAACGAAATGCCAATAACACTTCAATAGCTCCGAAAATGTACCAGACAACCTGGGTACCTCGATAAAGCGGTTTAGTGCTTGGGGAATTAAATGAATCCATAAATTCTAAATTTTAATTATTATTAATACTGAATGTATATTCAGTATACAGCTAAAAAGAGATGATCCAAAACTTTAAACCTGTTCATGAAGGAGAGTGTCCGAATATAAAAATAACCTGAATTTAAACAGGTTATTTTTATTTATGAATTCAATCAACTATTGATTGAATAGTTTGAAAAACCAACCGAATACGCTGAACTTAGATTCGTTCGCGGTTATGAAATTCTGCGCATTCGCATTCGCTGTCTTCAATGCATCTATCTGAGTCTGTAATCCTGCTTTCAGCGCCGGATCAGTGGTTCTTGCCTCAGCTTTTTCGAGTCTTGCTATGTTATTTTCAGTGGTTTTTAATTCACTTCTCAAGGCACCGAGATTTTTATAATCAGTTCCTATCAAAAAAGTAAGAAATCCATTTCGATTTTCTACATTTTTCATAGCTTCTGTCGCCCTGTCTTTAGAATCATTTTGCTCTTGAGATACGCTTTTTAGCTCATCTCTTTCTTGAGCGTCTTGATCTTTCTCGGCTAATTTATCCAATTCTGCGGTTACTTTAGACAATGCCATGGAATGATCTTCGCTATCGTTATTCTCAGAGTCCATAGATTCATCGTTGTCTTGACTTGTTGAGCTCATGCTATCTCCTCCTTTATTATCCGCATTAAAGTCGGCGCCGGCACTTCTGGATTCTGTTGTTGTAGTCGTCGTGATCCTCGTGGTGGTTGAATGCGATGCTGTTTCAGCAAAAGCAAGACCAGTTACAGCAAGTAAAGATATTAATGTTGGAAGTATAATTTTTTTCATAGAATTTATTTATTGCTACTGTTAATTTTATTCGACCAGTATAGCTATAACTATAGCATAATCTTATTGATTTTATTTTCCCAAATATATGGTGAACTAAAGGGAGTAAACTAATTTATTGCATTCTCCAATAGCTTGGGCATATAAAATTGTCTGTCCTTACTCTCAAAACAGGTTCTAACCCCATACACTAACCAGCTCAGATATGAAAATAATACTTACAAGAAGTATTATTTTTATTTATAACCAAACCGAGCAAGCTTCCTCAAAAAGAATAAGCATCTTGCGAATATGCTATCATTATGAGATGTATACACCCTTTATAATTTTGTGTCTTCAAACCGTCGTTTTTTGGTCAATTGTGGTTGCGCTGTATCAGCTGAAGCAGCATAAGCTGACCCTTATTCCGCTTTATACCTATATCGCTATTCTGACGATATTTATGCATAATCTCACCGATTTAGGATTCTCAGTGACTATCGGCGGGTGGTTTTTCCTGATATCGTCATTTTCTTTCTTCACCGCGCTGATGTTCGCAACATTGTTCCTGTACCTCTTGGAAGGTCCCGGAGCCGCCAAATTATCCTTGTTAGTGATTCTATTCTCATCATTTTTCTATGCGTTAGTGGTGTACTTTGTCGGACTTCAAACCAGTGTCGCAAGCTGGGTCCAATTCGATTATTCGGCGGCCTCTTACTATTTTTGGTCCGGTTTCACGATAGTCATCGATGTGATTTTCATGGCCTTCATCTGGGAGGTCATTTCAAGAATCAGATTCTTGAATCTCACCACGCGCGTTTTCATAGTCATGCTGACCGTATTCTCCCTGGATTCACTGATCTTCGTGACTGGAACTTTCGGGAATTCGCCGATATATATGACTATGCTGCAAGGAAGCATTGCGGTCCGATTTATTCTTTCTTTAATCGGCGCACCAATTACGGCCTACCTTTTGAAGTCTGAAAGTTTTTATGAAGAAAAGAGGGATAAGCCGAAAAAATTCTGGGAGATTGTCAATTTCCGATCCGGTCTTGGATTGGAAGGCAAGACGCTTCGGGAATACTATGCACAGCAAAATGAATTTTGGGAAAGAATGGAAAAGTCCGAGGAAAAAATCCAGAACTGAGATAACCGGAGCGGTAAAAACTACGCTGCGGAGTGACACGCTGACTGTAAAAAGATCTGCTCTACCATTATGCCCGCTCGAATAAAAAATTGACTTCCCGCCACCCGCCCATTATCATAGTGGGAGCATTCAGTTCGTCAAAAACCGGAGCGCAGGAGCATGAAAAAGACCAAGGAAGAACTTGTCACGGATTGCACCCTGAAAAGAATCGGCAGCATGCTGAGTGCCTATCATTCCTATAGATCGCAGCAAAAGGCTGCCGGAGAAAGAGGACGGCTCGTCAAAAAGAAATTATTTCTCACGGCTGATACTGAAAAAAGATTGCAGATAGTGGCGCAAAAGCTGAAAACAACTACCGACGAACTCGTCAACGCGATCCTGTGGGATTACCTGCTCCGCACGCCGAAAACCGCCTCATGAGCGGTTTTTTTATTTGCGCGATTATTTACGAATTGTTAAAAAGAGAAAGAACGGCGAAAATCAGTATCATGATCAGCACGATCGTTCCTCCGGTCGAGAGATTCAGATAGAAAGAAGCCAGGATTCCCGATATCACGGAAAAAATGGATATCAGCTCCGCATACAATATAGTTTTCGTGAAACTTTTTTTCAATTGCAGCGCGCCGAGCACCGGAAGAACCATGAGCGCGGAAATAAGAAGGACTCCGACAATGGGAATGGAAAGTGAAACCGTCACCGCGGTCAGCACGATAAGAACCGTATTGATGAGCTTGATCGGAATGCCGCTGACCCGCGCGGCGTCTTCATCAAAAGTGATATACACCAGTTCTTTATAAAAAAGAGCGAGCAGCGCGATGACCAGCAGCGCGAGAATGCCGATGATCGCGACATCGGCGGACGTCACGGTCACGATGCTGCCGAAAAGATAATTGAAAAGATTCGCATTAAATCCCCGCCCAAGGCTCAGAAGAATGACCGCGACCGCCAACCCGCCGGAAAGAAATATGGACAGCGCCGATTCGCCGTACACTTTTTTCGTAGTGCGGAGCCGCTCGATTCCCAAAGAAGCGATGACGGTCGCGGCGAGCGCGGTCAGAATCGGATTGATTCCCAGCAGCAATCCTATCGCCAATCCCGCAAGTGACACATGGGAGAACGTATCGGCGATCAGGGAATATCTCCGCAGTACCAGAAAAATCCCAATCAGCGGCGCGATGACGGCGACAATGATCCCGGCCTCAAAACCGCGCACGATGAATCCATATTGAAAAAGAGACAGCAGCGTAGTCATGGATTAGATTTTATGATAATGGACGTGCATCGGATTCTGATCCGCGTGGAATTTTTCCGGAGGGCCGAAGTATGTCAGAATCCGTTCGATATAGGCGATATGCATGACCTGATGGGACACCAGATCCAGATCATGGGAAACCAAAACCAGGGTCAGGCCGGATTCCTTGTTGAGTTTTTTCAGCAGTTCATAAAATTGTTCCCGCGTTTCCAGATCGATTCCGGTCGTCGGTTCATCGAGGAGGATGACTTTCGGCTCGGTCACCAGCGCCCGGGCGATAAAAATCCTTTGCTGCTGCCCGCCGGAAAGAGCGCCGATCAGACGATCGCGATATTCCCACATATCGACTGTCTGTAGGGCTTTTTTCACAACCCTTCTGTCTTCTGCGTTTATAAAATGGAAAAGTCCCCGTTTCGCATATCGGCCCATCATGACCACTTCTTTGACCGAACAGGGGAAATGCGGATCGAAGTTCGTCGCTTTTTGCGGAACATAGCCGATTTTTGACCATTGGTTGAATTCCCTGATGTCCTGTCCGAATAATTTGACGGACCCGGAAGACGGCTTCAGAAGCCCCAGTATTATTTTCAATAGCGTGGTTTTCCCGGCGCCGTTGGGACCGAGCAGGCCGAGATAATCCCCCTCATGGATTGCAAGGGTGATATTCTTAAGCGCTTCCTCCTGCGCATCGTAGGAAAATGATACGCCGGAAACCTCAATGATATTTTTAGTGTGGTCTATTTCTGACATTGCAGTGCGATTTGCAGATTACTGAGATTATTGCGCATCTCGCTGAAATAATCTTTGCCCTGGGCTGATTCTCCCGCGCTCAATCCCTCCAGCGGATTCAGCGCCAGCGTTTGCGCGCCGACTTCGCGCGCGATTGTTTCCGAGAGTTTCGGACTGACCAGGCTTTCAAAAAAGATGTATCTGACTCCGCGAGTTTTGGCGAAGCGGGCGATGTCCGCAAGCTGTTGCGGCGAAGGTTCGGCATCCGGAGACAGGCCGGCGATGGATATCTGATTGAAACCGTACGCCGCCGCGAGATACCCGAATGCGGCATGCGCAGTTACGATATCTTTCTGCGCGCAGGCGGCCAGTCCTTTCTTGTATGCGCTATCGAGATCCGCGAGTTTTGCTTTCAGAGATCCGGCATTTACCAGATACTGATCCGCATCAGCGGGATCAATCCGAATCAATCCATCGGCAATCTTGTCTGCCATTTTTTGCGCGAGCGCCGGACTAAGCCAGATATGCGGATCAATGATAATATTACCATTCTCCTGCATTTGCCGCACTGCCAATCCTTCGCCGGCGACAACCACGCTCGTTCTCTGCGGATCGAGATTTTGCCGCACTGCCGGACCCCATGCCTCCAGATTTCCGCCGTTAAGAATCAAAA
This sequence comes from uncultured Candidatus Saccharibacteria bacterium, assembly GCA_964445395.1. GTDB lineage: Bacteria > Patescibacteriota > Minisyncoccia > UBA6257 > 02-FULL-45-10c > REEB48. Next base: position 7,143 of record CAYUKW010000009.1, on the reverse strand, counting down.
GGTTGCTATTCTCGATACGCGCGATATCTTGGGCAGTCGGCTCATACTCATGCGGTTCGGCGCCGGCCGGAGTCACATTGAAAACATCGGCCCTCTCTCCGGCAATCTGAGCGGTGAAAAAATACAGCGGATAAAAAGAGGCCGCAATCTGCATTTTTTTGCCTTGTTCCGGAATCGGCATCTGCTGCCTGAATAAAAATACTGCACCCATGATAAATAGGAAGCCGAAGGTAATGATCAGAAATCTATTTCTCGTGGACATAAAAGGATGAGTTTGCATTGCATTATATTCCTACTTTGCGCATGAAGCGCATCGGCCGAAAATTTCCAGTGAATGGCTCAAGGGAACGAACTTTTTTGGAAGTATCAGCGATTTGATCAGATTTTTTTCCGACAAAATAATATCATCGATCTTGTCGCAGGAAACACAGACGAGATGGTGATGGTGCCCGCCTTTTTTTTCATAACTTTGTTGCTTATCGGAAATCATCACTTTTTGGATGAGATTCCCCGCTTCCATCTTTTCCAGCTGGCGATAGACGGTGGTTTTATTCGGATCAAGTCCCAACACATGCAAAGAACTGCGGATTTCATTCACCGTAAGCGGGCGGGAGTACCTGTTAAATAAGGAAGTGAGTCCTTTAAAAAGTTTAGTATTTTTCATATTGCGTCTTCCTATGATAACGCAACTAAGTTGCCTTTGCAAGCGGGCGTAGATGCCTTTTTTGTTTCCGCAGCCGGAATGAGGCATACTTATTGATATAAATGATATGAACATTCCCTCCAAGCGTCCACGTATCGGAATTGCATTGAGTGGCGGCTCTGCGCGCGGCATCGCGCACATCGGCGTCCTGCAATCGCTGATCGATCATAACATACCGGTTGATTGCATCTCCGGCACCAGCGCCGGTTCAGTGGTCGCCACCGGATTCGCATTCGGAATTCCGCTGGAAAAACTCCGCGAAAAGGCGGAGCAGATAAATTGGTATAACATCTCGAACTTTCCGACCTCCGCGCTCGGACTGGTTTCCAATCAGGCGGTGGAAAAAATCATGGAGGAATTCATCGGCGCTGCGGACATCAGCGAAGCGAAAATTCCGCTCGCCATCATCGCGACCGACATTGAAACAGGAGAAAAAGTCGTATTCCGCACGGGCAAGGCCGCGTTGGCAGTCCGCGCAAGCACCTGCATTCCGGGGCTTTTCGTCCCAGTGGAAATTGCCGGGAGAAAACTGGTTGACGGCGAACTCTCGGAAAGCCTGCCGCTCTCCCCGCTCCGCGATATGAACGCCGACATCCGGATCGGCGTGAATGTCGTGCACTGGCATTCAAAGAAAAAAGTCTCCACTATCTTCGATATCATGTCGAATGCGATCGACATCACCGCCAACCACCAGAAAGAGGACCCGCTGCAATACGCCGACCTGATCATCGAGCCGAATCTCGGCGACTATGGGTCATCGGATTTTAAAAAAACCGACGCGATGATCAATGAGGGGTACCGCGCCGCAACGCTGAAGATCCCCGAAATAAAAAGACTGCTTGCGCGCGCGCAAGAAATGCCGGAACCGGAAACCCTTATCGAAAAAATCCGCCGTTGGTTTACAAATTTTTCCTGATCCTTTGAAGAAGCGAGGAAAATAATCCCGAAAATATTGTTCCTGGAATATATGCGGCCATTTCATAATTTATATATATTTTAGCATGAAAAAACCCCGCTTTGGGGTTTATCCTCTGTCCATATCGCGATGAAGCTTGCTCAAAAGAGCCCTACTCATCCGCTTTGCCATGGCATGTGTCTCATTGACCAGCTGCATATGCGCTCGGAGCGGACTGCACTCTTTCCTCTCCCAGCGCTTCAGGCTGGTGATAGAAGCCGCTTCCATAACATGGACGACCGTCCGCCGGCTCCCCAAAAGGGAACGCAGTTCCCGGACTTTTCCGGACACGCTCAACTTCTTCCGCTTCGCCATTATTTTCCTCCCGTAAGATCCGCTATAACTCTAAAACATCCCGGAATAAATTTCAAGAATCGGGATAATCGGCAAGGGCGGATGCTATCTGGTCAATTTAAGGAAATTTCTTTTTCCAACCTGTAACAGCGTCTCTTTTCCAAATTCTATCACTCTCATGGGATCGGTCTGCTTTTCACCGTTGATTTTCACGCCTCCCTGCTCGATCAGGCGGCGCGCCTCGCTCTTACTCGACGCCATTTTCGTTTCCATAAGCAAATCAACCAATGCCAAGCTTTTCACCTTCAACTTCAGGCTTTTCACTTCTGACGGCGCTTCTTTATTGGAAACCACGCGCACGAATTCATCTTCGGCGGAACGCGCGGATTTTTCATCGTGATACATTTTCACGATTTCCCTCGCCAGTTTCATTTTAGCGGAACGCGGATCGGATTGTACCTCCGATTCCATTTCAGAAAGAGGCATATCAGTGAGAAGTTCGGCATATTTCACCGTCAGTTCATCCGGGATGGACATGATTTTACCGTACATGGCCGCCGGCGCTTCGGTAAGGCCCACATAATTGCCCAAGCTCTTGCTCATTTTATTGACGCCATCCAGCCCCTCCAAAATCGGGATTGTGATCACGTCCTGTTCCGGCATTTCGTATTTTCTCTGCATGCGCCTGCCCATAAGCATATTAAATTTTTGGTCTGTCCCGCCGATTTCCACATCGGCTTTTATCTGGACGGAATCATACCCCTGAAGTCCGGAATATAACGTTTCGAGAAGCGTCACATCGCCGCCGGATTTGATTCGTTTCTGGAAATCATCACGCTCCAAAGCCCGGACCATAGAAATCGCGCCCATGATTTCCATGAGCAGCTTCGGATTTTTCAAAAACCACTTGGCATTGTAATGCGTCTCGATTTTTTTGATATCCAGAACCTTGCCGGCCTGCTTCAGATAATTCCTGAGATTGGCTTTCACGTCTTTTTCCGAAAGCGGAACTCTGGTTTTATTTTTTCCGGACGGATCGCCGATCCGGGCGGTGAAATCGCCGATGATCAGCACCACCTGATGTCCGGCGTCCTGGAATTGGCGGAGCTTGCGCAGCGGAACCGTATGCCCCAGATGCAGATCCGGCGCCGTCGGATCGATGCCGAATTTCACGCGGAGCTTCTTTCCGCTCTTCAGCGCCTGTTCGAGATGTTCTTTTTCGATGACTTCCACCACTCCGCGGGTCAATAGTTCTTTAGTATCCATGCATATAGTATAAACAAAAAAATCTCCGCTAGCTAGCGGAGATTTTTTTCTTAAGCGATGATTCTTTCACTGCGGAGTTTCGCCGGTTCCGCAGTGAAAGATAATCCGAGCACTACTTCTTTCCTTTCAATATCTCGTCAATCACTCCATACTCTTTAGCCTCTTGCGCGCTCAAATGAAAATCGCGGTCAGTGTCCTTTTCAATTTTCGCAAATGACTGACCCGTATGCTTGGCGATCAGCTGGTTCAATTTATCCTTCGCCTTCAGGATGTGCCGCGCGGCGATTTCAATCTCCACCGCCTGCCCTTCCGCCCCGCCCATGATCTGATGGAGCAGGATATCGGAGTTCGGCAGCGCGATGCGCTTCCCTTTCTTGCCGGCAAGCAGCAGCACCGCACCCATGGACGCCGCCATACCCACGCAGATCGTGGACACGTCCGGCTTCACGTGCTGGATCGTATCATAGATTGCCAGGCCGGCGGACACTGAACCGCCGGGAGAATTGATATACAGTTTGATGTCTTTTTTCGCATCCTCGTGCTCCAGAAACAGCAGCTGCGCGATGATGGTATTCGCCATGCCGTCGTTGATCGGACCGGCCAAAAAAATGATCCGCTCCTTCAGAAGCCGGGAATAGATATCATAGGCGCGCTCGCCCATATTGGTTTTTTCGATGACCGTCGGAATCAGATATTCGTTTTTCATATGTTATTTTAATTTTTCCAGAAACTCAAAGACTTTTTTATTCTGGACCACCCCATAACTATAGTCATAAAGTTTCTGCGGGTCAACGCTCTTCGCCTGCTCCGGACGCATGGTCCGCATGAATTTATTCGTGTCTTCTTCGACTTCCTCCGGAGTCGGTTCCAGATGTTCATCCTTGGCGATCTGATACAGGATCAGATTCGTGGAAACGCTGTCTTTCGCTTTCTGCTCAAGCTGTTTCCGGATATCGACATCGTCCTCCAATGGCTTTTTCATGGCAGTCTGCGACATGGCGGCGTATTCCTTGTATTCCAGCACCATGCTGTCCAAGGTGCGGCTTACCATGGCTTCAGGAAGATCCATTTTCGCGTTCTTGATGATCTGCGCGAGGATTTTCAGCCGGATACGCTCCTTTTCTTTCTCCGCTTTTTCTTTCGCCAGCCCTTCCCGGATATTCTTTTTCAGATCTTCAACGGTTTCAAATTTGCCGAGCCCTTTCACAAATTCATCGGTCAGGTCCGGCAGTTCCCGCTCAAACACGCCATGCACCTTCACTTTAAAATCAACTTTCTTGGAGCGCATGTCCTCTTTCCAGTACTCGCTCGGAAATGTCACGGTAAATTCCACGGTATCGCCTTCTTTATGATGCAAAAGATTTTCTTCAAAGCCGGGCACGAACTTCCCGTCGCCGAGCACGAAACTGTCCGCTTTTCCGGACGCGCCATCCAGCGGCTTCCCGTCGGCAGTGCCTTCGAAATCAATATCCAGCACATTGCCTTTGACCGCCTCCTTATTCACGCGGGTGAGCTTTGCGCGGGAATTGAGGATCCATTTCACGGTATCTTCCACTTCTTTTTCTTCGGTCTTGATTTCCTTTATTTCGGAATTCAGAACTTTTTTCGCGACTGCTTTGTAGTCTCCCAGCGTCACTTTCGGAAAAATCGTTATCGTCGCCTTATATTTCAAGCCTTCCTTGCTTTCCAATACTTCAATTTTCGGCTGATCGATTATCTGCCATTCGTTATCCAGAGCGACTTCTTTCAGCGTCGCCTGCACTGCTTTTCGCACGGCTTCTTCAAACACTTTTTCCTTATCTACGGCCTGATCCGCCATTTCCTTCGGAGCGGCGCCGGGACGGAAACCCTTCAAAGACACCTGCGAAAGCGCCTTGTCATGAATCGGCTGATAATAATCCAAAAACTCCTTATGGTCCAAAGTCACCTCGAGTTCGACGACGGAATTTTTTAGGTTTTTTGATGTATGTTTCATGGCTTAAGAAATCAGAATTTAAAATTCAAATAAATAAAATAAATTGAAATTTACAATTTATTTTATAAGAACGGAATCAGCAGCAGCGCGACGATGTTGATGACCTTGATCAGCGGATTAATCGCCGGACCGGCAGTATCCTTATATGGATCTCCGACAGTGTCTCCGGTGACCGCCGCTTTGTGCGCGTCGGAACCTTTGCCGCCGAAATTTCCTCCTTCGATATGTTTCTTCGCATTATCCCAGGCCGCTCCGCCGGTCGTCATGGAAATTCCCAGGAACAGACCCGCGATAATCGTGCCCATCAGAAATCCGCCGAGCGCCTGCGCGCCGAGCCCGAGACCGACAACGAGCACCGCCACGATCGGAATCAGCGCCGGCACGATCATTTCTTTCAAAGCCGCTTTTGTGACGATATCCACTGCGCGCCCGTAATCCGGCTTGGCTTTGAATTCCATGATTCCCGGAATCTCCCGGAATTGGCGGCGGACTTCTTCCACAACCGCGCCAGCGCTCTTACCCACCGCTTTCATCGCAATGGAAGCGAACAGGTAAGGGACTGCCGCGCCAAGCAAGAGACCGACAACCACGTTCGGATTCTGGAGATCGAATACCGCGGTTTTTCCGGACGCGACCAGATCGGCCACATATCCGGCAAACAGCACCAATGCCGCAAGTCCCGCAGACGCGATTGCATATCCTTTCGTGACTGCTTTTGTTGTATTGCCGACCGCATCGAGCGCATCGGTAATCTGGCGGACACTCGATGGAGCGCCGCTCATTTCCGCGATTCCGCCGGCATTATCCGTGATCGGTCCGAACGAATCGATCGCAATCACAATCCCCGCCACCGAAAGCATGGACGTCGCCGCAAGCGCTATGCCGTACAGTCCGGCCAGCCAGAAACTGGAAAGAATCGCGCCGACAATGATCAGTACCGGCACAAAAGTGGATTCCATGCCGACGGAAAGGCCGATGATGATATTAGTGCCGTGCCCGGAATTGGACGCTTCGGCAATCGATTTTACCGGTCGATAATTCTTCGCGGTATAATAATCAGTCACCACCACCATCAGACCGGTCACCGCGAGTCCGATCAACGCGCTCAGATAAAAATTCATATATCCGGTTCCGAAATACGCGCGGGTTGCCGGCCAGAACAGAACCGCGGATGCGACGAGCGACGCATTCAGTCCTTTATAGAGAGCGCCCATGATTGTGCCGCCCTCGCTTACTTTTACAAAAAATGTGCCGACTAATGAAGCGATGATCGCAAGTCCTCCAAGAATCATGGGAAACAGCACCAGCGGGCTGTTGGTCGCCTCGGAAACTCCGGTTCCACGGGCGATTTCAGTCAAAAATCCGAGAAGCATCGCGGCAATCAGCGTGACCGCGTACGTTTCAAAAAGATCCGCCGCCATGCCCGCGCAATCTCCGACGTTATCGCCGACCAAATCGGCGACAACTCCCGGATTCCGCATGTCATCTTCCGGAATGCCGGCCTCCACTTTGCCGACCAGATCGGTCCCGACATCGGCAGCTTTCGTATAAATGCCGCCGCCAAGACGGGCGAAGATTGAAATCAAACTTGCGCCGAAACCAAGGCTGATCAAAGCCCGGACATCGCCGGTCGCCATATAGAAACCGACAATCGCCAGAAGTCCGAGCGCCACCACCAGAAATCCGGTCACTGCGCCGGCTTTGAACGCCAATGAAAGCGCCTCATTCAATCCCTTGCCGGCAGCTTCGGCGGTCTTGGAATTGGAACGCACCGCCACATTCATGCCGATATAGCCGGCTATCGCTGAAGCGACCGCGCCGATCAGAAATCCGAGCGCCGGAGTGCCGCCCAGAAAGAAATAAATGACGGCAAGCAAAAAAACCGCAACCACCGCGACGCTGCGGTACTGGCGGTTCAGAAATGCATTGGAGCCCTCCTGAATGGCGGCG
>CAYUKW010000008.1:0-12651 GCA_964445395.1 uncultured Candidatus Saccharibacteria bacterium | reverse complement strand
CCCGAAATCTTTGCCAAACCCGAGACTGAACACCTGGAACCCGCCGGAGTCGGTCATGAACGGCTTCTCAAGCCGCATGAATTTCTGCAATCCGCCGGCGGCTTTCACGACGTTCTCGCCCGGCCGGATGTGCAGATGGAACGTATTGGAAATGAGCATCTGCGTCTTGGTGCGAAGAACCTGCTCGCTCGTCAAGGCCTTCACCGCGGCCTGCGTCGCCACCGGCACGAACGCCGGCGTCTGGACGATGCCATGCGGCGTTTCCAGGATTCCCAGCCGCGCCCTGCTTTTTTTAGATTTTTTTATTATCTTGAATGTGTTCATGGCTCATTATGGCAAAATTGTTTTATAAATTTTAAACACCTCATCGCCGCGCGGATTGTAAATGCCGGTCATACTTCCCTGCGTCAGAATTCCCAGATTGCCCGGCGGAACCCAATTGGTGCTTTGTATGAAGTAAACCACTTTGAAGCCGCTCTTTTCAACATAATCAAAGCCCCGGTCGCGCAGATAATCGAAATAGGTCTGCAGATCGATGATCGGCCACGCATGATAGGCATTGAACCGGTCCAGCGTCCAGAGCTTGGCGCCGCCGTCGAAATTCCCTTCATATACGATCAGCGCCGGATACAGATCCAATCCTTTTTCCTTTCCGTCGGCAAGCGCCTGCTCCCGCAATTTTTCCAAAAACTGATACTTCACATCAAATGTCACCGCCGGCATTCTGCCGCCTAGTTCGTTCGCCAGATAATCCCCCAGCTCATTATAGCCCCAATTATAATTCTCATATCTGATATTCGATGAGAACCACGGCGAAGGCCCGATCGGATAATAGATGATCTGATTGTTTATGGAATAGAGCATTTCAAAAACCAGGAACAGCGCTGCCGCAAGGGCAATCACAGGTTTCAGCTTTGCCTGCCCGGCCAGGGAGCTTTTAGTTTTTAGAAAATCGCCAGCGGCATTCCATACAGACACTGCGACTGCGAGCGCGATGAACGGCGTCAGCATAGTCAAAAAACGGTATGACGGACCGATGAAAAGCAGCAGCGTGGTAATGAAAAAAGTGGCGAGTATGAGAACTTTGTGCCGAATCAATGTCTCTTTCGCATTCCTTGCCAGCGCGGTTAAAAACGTAAGAAGGCTTGCCGCATATGCAAGAAGCAGCAGCCAGGAATTCGACTGGATAAGCCGTGGAACAAATTCCCTGATCCGATCCAAGAGGCTCCCGATTTCTTTACCCGGCGCCGTTTTCCATTCAGGCGGATAGTTCCCCACGATATGCGAGATCTGAAAATCAAAATGGCCTGTCGCGCGGTACATTTCGACATTGTAGACGATGGAAGGACTGCACAGCACTGCCGCCGCGCCGATGCCGTACCAAAGATATCTGTTTTTGAAATACCTTCGCTCGAAAAGCGCGAGGTATGCGATGAATATGAACGGCAGAACCAAAGCCGTATATTTCATTTCCGCGCCGATGCCGATGACGACTCCGGTCCACGGCAGATACTTCGGATCCCGCAGCGACTTCAGAAAATAATAGAGCGCGAGCAGGATCGCGAAAATTACATAACTTTCCTGAAGCCCGAGGCGCGATACGTATACATTATTCACCGTGACCGCAAGAATCGCCGCGGCGATCAACCCGACTTCCTCAGCATACAGCAGCGTCCCGATGCGATACAAAACATACACCGATGCGATGCCCAGCAGCGCCGACGGCAGACGGAATCCGAAATTGCTTTCGCCGAACAGTTTCATCGACAGATTCTGCGTCAGCGGCACGCCCCACGGATGATCGTGCATGGACAGATGCGCCCACCATGGGACTGCGCTCGGCTGATCGGGCGTGGTCGCGGGATCCCACCACTCCCACGGCGTTGTCTGCGCCGGCGCCTCATCAAAATCAATTATACCGAGACCGCGGAACGACATGAACACTTCATCGCTGACCGTATCCCCGCGCGAAAGCCCGTACAGACGAAAAATCGCCGCAGCGATCAGAATAAAAAACAGGGCTTCTTTTTTATTCAGCCTCATAATGATGCTTCACCGCTTCCAGACAGAGAAACAGCGGGATTTCTTTTCTGGCGCGATCCTCTATTTCCGCGCGAGGTCCCGGCTCGCTTTTTTTATTTGATGTCCATTCCTCCAGCCGTGATACGCACAATCCCGCCTTCTGCAAAGCCTTAAAATAAAATTGCAGCGGACGGTGGAATGAAAGCGTATGTTCGTCAGGTTTATCGCCCGGATGCATCTGAATTTTCACTTTTGATTCGGTGATATATTGATTGATCCGGCGGTATTGGACTTTTGTTTTCTCGTCCCATCCCCAATCGCTATTCTTGGGAATCCGGAATGCCGGATGATTCATGGCGATCACCAGTCTGCCTCCCGGCTTCAGAATTCTGGACGCCTCGGCCAATACCTCTTTCACATTTTCAATATTCTGGATCGCGAGAATGATCACCGCTTTATCGATGCTGGAACTGGCGATGAACGCAAGCGTATCAGCCGGAGAAACTTTGAAAGTTATTTTATTTTTCAGCGCCGGCGGGGTGTTTTTTTCGGCGATGCCGATGAGTTCTTTCGCGACATCGACGGCGACGACTTTGGCTCCGGACTTCGCGAACTCGCGCGCAAAAAATCCCTGCCCGCAGGCGAGATCCGCGACAGTTTCATTCCTGCGGATATCCAGAATCCGCAGGATATTCGGCAAAATGACGCTCGTCTGGTAATTGCCGGGCCGCTCCTCGATCAATTCGTTGTACCATCCGGCCACGTTACCCCAGGATGTTTTCGGTTCTTTGGGTTTCATGGAATACATTCATTCTAATGAAAAAACCGGCGTTTGTGAATAAAGACGCTCAAATGATTCTTTCTCAAAACACGGATATTTTCCTTCTGGAAAATTCCTATACTCGCGCCGCCGCGCTGCGTAATGTTTTTAGAAAGAATAATTCTCGCTTAATGGTGATAGAATCAGTCAGCTATCTCGTAACTTAACGTGACGTCGACGATGACATCCTGAGAACCGGCCTGAATAACCGGTGACGGAGCCATGCTCGATTCCATTTTGGCGCCGCCAAATCCGAGGCTATACATCGGCACTGGCGCTGTTCCCCCTTCACTGATGGAAAGCAGTTTCCCGAGTGAAAATCCTCCCGCTGACGCGATGGATTCGGCTTTTGCTTTCGCTTTCTGAATCGCTTCCGCGCGCGCCTGATTCTGAACCGCCGTCGGATCGTCCAAAACAAAACTCAATTGCGAAACAGAATTCGCGCCGCTTTGTACGACATCGGCCAGCATTCCTCCGACTTTAGAAAAATCGCGAGCCTTTACTGATACCGACTGCTGAACCGTATACCCGACAATCTTCGGCGGCGGACACTGCGTCGTACCCGATGTCGGCGCTCCATACACATTCGGCTGGCAATATTCATATCTCGGTTCAACGCTGTATTGCTCAGTTTTGATATCTTTGTCCGCCACGCCGGCGGCCTTGATAACTCCGATCGCCTTGTTCACTTTTGCGGTATTATCCTTTTGTGATGCGCCAAGATCGGCTCCGCCTTGCGTCACCACACTGAACGTGAACTGCGCGACATCCGGAATCGCAACCACCTTCCCCTCGCCGCTCGCCGAAAAACTGCGGAATGAGGATGGTTCGCTCACTTTTGAATATGCCCGCACGAACCACAGCGCCGACAACGCAAGCGCGGCCATCAACACGATTCCCGCCCATCCCATATAATTTTTTATTTTTGTATCCATTGTAGTATTTTACTTTAATAATTCTTTCCGCATCTCCTCAAAATGCTCTTTGTTCAATTCGCCTTTCGCATATCTTTCTTTTAAAATCTCAAGCGATGATCGGTGTGAAATATGCATATGCCGGGTATTCACCAGCCAGCGGACACCTAATACAATGATGGCAACCGCCATCAGATACCATGCGAGCATCCAGAACCAATCGATTGCAGACCATCCCGCCATGATATCCCAGCCGCTCATCATCGTCCGTCCCGACCAGCCGGATGAAGTAAATGTTTGGTCAGCGGCAAAAACGAAGCCGTTCATCGAGAACAGCGCCGCACAAAACGATACTATGCTGAATATTTTTCTCATAGTTTTTTTATCCGAATATATTTCTTAATTTCGGGTACTTGGCGCAAATCGGCAATTTCGCGCACCATGTATCAAGTCCCCAGACCTTCCCGGCCTGCGCCGCCGCGAGGAATAGTAAGACCAGCCCGTAAATAACGTGCTCATCGACGATGAATGAATTCGCATTCACATACGGGAACGAAAGCGGCAGATAATACAGCGCCATGAGCAACGCGCCGAGCGGCGCGGAAAGACGCACTCCCAGACCCAAAACCAACGAGATTCCCAGCAGCGTCAGCGCCCACTCATTCGCCAAACTCACATACGGAATCACCGCCGGCTGCGCGAGCCAGCCATAGAAACCCGCAAATGATTTCGCGCCGAGAAGATACCCGCCCGCCGACCATCCCGGCGCGAGCACCTTGCTCATTCCCGCATAAAGATACAGACACCCCAGCGCAACCCTCAGCAGAAACAGAATCTTTTTCTGTAAATTCATGAATTTATTTTTTACATTAATTGAATTGCATTCGACATCTTCAGTATACCAAATACCGCGACATGACTCATTGCTCTAGTTGCTTGAATCGGCGCCGGTGCCGGTGATGATTCACCAGGTAATAGCTTCCCACGACGAACAGCGCCGTGGACGTCGTGGCGGAAATCATGCAGTAGAAGCAAATCGCCCGGATCACAAATATCTGGAGATACACGAACCAGGTCGAGGCGAGAAATCCTGCCGGCGTCACATAGGACATCGCCCGGATCGTCTCTTCCTTTTGAAAGAGCAGAAACCAGGCAGCCAGAAGAAAAATCGCGCAATAATACACGGCGCCGAGATATGCGACCGGCACATTCAGGATCACCGAATACGGACTGGCGCTCACCTGATCGCATCCCTGCAGGACCACGCAGATGACCTTCACTCCCCTCGCCCGTTCAATCGAAAGATAGAGGGCGTCCAGAAAACCGAAAAAACTCACCGCCAGAAAGAGCCAATTTAATTTTTGCAATCGTTCTTTTCCCATAGTATCTATTATACCCGTTTTAATCGTAATGAATTGAGCACCACGGAAAGCGAACTGAACGCCATGGCAGCGCCGGCAAACATCGGATTCAGAAGGATACCCCATGCCGGCCACAACACTCCGGCGGCGATCGGAATCAGAAGGATGTTGTAGAAAAACGCCCAGAAAAGATTCTGCTTGATGTTCGTCAGCGTCTTCCGGCTGATGATGACCGCGTTCACGATACCAAGCGGATCGCCCGCGGCCAAAGTGATGTCCGCGGATTCGATGGCGATATCAGTGCCGGTGCCAATTGCAATGCCGACATCCGCCTGCGTCAGCGCCGGCGCATCATTGATGCCGTCGCCGACCATCGCCACAATCTTTCCCTGCGATTGCAGATTCTTTATTTTTCCGGCTTTGTCCTGCGGCAGCACCCGCGCCATTATTTTCTCGATGCCGACCGCTTTGGCGATCGCATCGGCGGTGCGCTCATTGTCTCCGGTGATCATCCAGATCTCCAATCCGAGCTTCTTCAATTTTTGGACGGCTTCCGCAGCGGTCGGCTTGATCGTATCCGCAACCGCGATGATGCCCAGAAATTCCTTTTCATCGGCGACCAGTAGCAATGTCTTCCCGTCATGCTCCAATTTTTCCATCTGCGCCTGCGCCATGCGGACATCGATCGATTTTTCCTTCATCAGCGCGGTATTTCCGAGATAGAATTTCCTGGATCCGGTCTTCAACATAAGATCACCCTCGATGCCGTGGCCCGGAATGGCTTTGAAATTTTTGACGGCGAACATATCCGACTGCCCCACCGCGGCTTTGACCGCTCTGTCCAAGGGATGCGAAGACGGCGCTCCCAGGCTTGCCGCATACGCGACGACTGACTGCGCGATCGGATGCTCTGAAAGCTTCTCCAGTGATGCCGCGTAATTCACTATCTGCGCTTCACCATCTCCGTCATAGGCGATCACGTCCGTCACTGACGGTTCTCCCTTCGTGATCGTGCCGGTCTTATCCAGCACCACTGCCGTGACTTTGCCGGCGACTTCCAGCGCCTCCGCGTCACGAATGATGACGCCATGCTCCGCGGCCTTGCCGGTTCCCACCATTATCGAAGTCGGCGTCGCGAGTCCCATCGCGCACGGACATGCGACCACCAGTACGGCGATCGCATTCACCAGCGCGAATGACAACGCGGATCCGGGCGGTCCCCAGAAAAACCACGCGGCAAATGTAATCGCTGAAATTCCCAGCACCACCGGCACGAAATACGACACCGCCATGTCGGCCATTTTCTGGATCGGGGCGCGGCTCGCCTGCGCCGCCTCCACCATCGCCACGATCTGCGCGAGGAACGATTCATTCCCAACTTTCGTCGCGCGCATCGTAAAACTCGTGTTCCTGTTCACGGTCGCTCCGATCAGCAGATCCCCTTCCTTCTTATCCACCGGCAATGATTCGCCAGTCACCATGGATTCATCCAGCGTCGCGGCACCTTCCACGATGATGCCGTCGACGGGAATCTTTTCTCCCGGCTTCACGCGCAGAAGATCCCCGGTCTTTATCTGCGCAACCGGCACGTCCATCTCGTGCTTTCCTTCATGCAGAAAATGCGCGGTCTTCGCCTGCAGTTTCAGCAGTTTTTTGATCGCTTCCGATGCCGAACCTTTCGCTTTCGCCTCCAGATATTTCCCGAGGATCACCAGCGTCGTCACCACCGCCGCCACATCGAAATACACGTCCAATCTCACCTGCGATTGTATCTGCGCGATCTCCATGAACGTCACCACGAGTCCCGAAAAATACGCCGCACCCGTACCGAGCGCCACCAGCGTATCCATATTTACATCGAATCTTTTTATGGATGACCACGCGCTCCTCCAGAATTGCCAGCCCACGATGAACTCCACCGGTGTCGCAAGCAGCAGAAGAACGAAAAGCCGGGACGCTTTCGGCATGAGCTCCGCAAGCGCGGGGACATAATCCGGCAGGCCCAATATCATGATCGCCACCGACAGAATCGCGCCGGCGACGAATCTGTTCCACAACGATTTTATTTCCTCTTTCTTCAGCATCCTGGCATGATCATGCACCTCCATTTCTCCTGCCGGCATATCCATGCCGGCAATATCGTGCATGCCGGTCGGCGGACTCCGGCGTTCCTCCACTAGTTCATATCCGGTCTTGTCTTTTATGCCGGTGATGATCTTCCCGCTGTCGATCGCAGCATCGCTTTCCACCACGGCTTTTTCAGTCGCGTAGTTCACGTTCGCGGACGCCAATTCCGGCATCTTTTTCAGCGCTTTCTCAACCGTCAACGCGCAGGATGCGCAATCCATACTCCTCACAATAAATGTCTTTTTTTGTCTCATGTGATTACTTTTTAAGTATACTCTTAATGTACGCCGGCAGATAAAATCAAAAAAACCTTGCAAGGGTTCTGTGAGTGGATAATACGCCGCAGGATTGCGGAATATTACGCACTCATCGGGTATGCCGGACTATTCAGATGACGAACGAGCCAGCTGAGACTTCTGCCGGAAAAATCATTATCATCAGAGCTTAATCGCCGCACATATAAAAATAATTCCCTGATACGGATCGGACTCTGCGCGGCTGACCGGATCTTCGCGCCGAACAGCGCCGCGCCGACAAGCGCCAAAAGCAGGAGTACATTATTCAAAAGCGCCAGAGAAAAACTCCGCAGAATATCCAGGTGGAAAAACGCCGATGCGAGAGGCGCCGCGGTCGCCAGCGGACATTCGCCGTGATCCGCAAGAGCCGCAAGACAGCCGTAATGAGCCATCTCGTCGATGTGACTCATTCCCACAAAGCCGAATACCGCCACGCTCATAAAGCCGGTAATCAATAGAATGGTCAGCGCTGATTTCATAATAACTTCAGCATACTCCGGAAAATAACTTTATTCAATCTCCACTATTTTTTCCCGAGACGACTGTCCGGCGAGGATGCGCACGCGGGATTTGGGAACTTTAAAATGCTCCGCAAGAACGCGGACAATCGCCTCGTTCGCCCTGCCTTCCACCGGCAATTCCTTCACTGAAACCCGATATTGCTCTTCGGGACCGGTCAGCCTCTGAATGACGGTTTTTTCGACCTTCTCGTCATGGGCGCGAAGCTTCACGTGGACATTTATCCGCATACTTACTCGACAATGATTGTCGCCTTCATACTGGGATGTATCGCGCAGTGATAGAAGAAAGTTCCCTTATCGTTAAAAACAAATTCAAATTTTGCGCCTCTATCAAGCGTCTGACTGCTGAATGTTCCGGCATCGCTGGTCACGGTATGCGGAACCGAATCGTCGTTGGTCCAGACGACTTTCGTTCCCGGGGAAACGCGGAGCACGTTCGGCGCGAAAGAAAAATTAGAGATAGTGATTCCCTGTTCAGCGGCTGAACCTTTCGAGCCGGTGTTTGCCGGCGGCACAGTTTCCGCGACAGGCGCAGTTTTCATCTGCTGCTGGTCCATAACCGGCTGCGCAGGAGCATGCCTCGCTGACCACAGAAAATAACCGCCGCCGATCAATACGACAATCACCGCAACCAACAATAACATTTTAGTATTCATATATTTATTCTTAATTATATACCTTTTACCTGAAAAGAACCGGGATGCGCAATGCATCATCATGTTCCGGCAGACCGGACGGATTATCTTTTCGCAGAACCAGGACGCCCCAGGTACTCGTCGGGACCGGGAAGTTTAGCGTCGCGATGAACGGCACGAAATTTTCAGTCATCCACTCGCCCTGCGCCTGCGCGGGAACGGCCGCAATCTGTGTTCCGTTTTCATCAAAAAGCTTCACCGGAAATGACGCCTCAAAGTACCAGTTGCCGCGCGCCTCTCCGCGAACGGTGAGCGGACTTTTTATGATTGATCCGGAAAGCGGCTGGGAAACTGTTATGATATCGGCATTCCCCTTCTCGGTAATCTGCGCTGCCGCAGATTCATTTTTTACGGCCAAATCCGGAACCGCGCCATAGCGGAGATAGATAAAAAATCCCAGTAACAGCAAGGCGATGACAGCGAGCAAAAGAAATGGTTTCCTATTCATGACGATCATAATTTTTCCAGAAATTCCTTCCAAGAGCGTATTTTGGAATACGACTCCGCATCGGGAAAAGCCCCGTATTTATCGAACAGAAATTTATTCTCAACATCAGCCAGAACCTCCAGCACCCGAAGCTCATCGTCAAGATAATGAGTGATCCCGAGCTCGAGCGCCTTTACGTTCTTATCTTCCGGCGCATCCACGAAAAAAGCATTCTTCTCGTTGAAAAACAGCGGCCACAGCCCGCGCTTTTCCAAAAGCGCCACCGCGACTGCCGGATTTTTCCGGCGTGAAATCAGAAAAAAGGGAATTTCCTTTTCAGTTATCTCCTGCAGCGCCGGGCGCGCGCCCTGCATGACCGGCGGCCGCAGCGCGTATTGTTCGCTATCGTATAATAATTGCTGAATTTCCCGCCAGATATCCCGGGGAATCACCCTCCGCATGATGTCTGACGGCGTCTGTTCCGGCGCAAGCGTTATGCCGAATGTATCCGCAATCAGCATTTTCGCGCCGGCATGATCTATCAGGACTCCGTCCATGTCAAAACCGATGCGCATCGGCCGGGACTTTTTTTCCTTTGACTTTGCCATATATTGCCTTTAATATTAACAGCAAACCCGTTCATTCACAAAACAAAAGGAGCATCAGATGAGCCAGGAACAGGAAAAGGATTTCGAAGAAAAAGCCGGAAAAATTCTTTCCTACCTCAACAGCAAGCGGCGCTATGACGATAAATTTCTTCCCCGGCCGTTTTTTCTGGAATTCACCGGATCGCCGTCTGCCGGCAAAACCACGACCATCAAAGAGCTGGACACGTTTTTCCGCAAACAAGGATTCCGGGTGCTCTGCCCGCAGGAAGGCGCGGAAGTGGTCCGCCATATCTCGCGCAGCACGCCGGTCTACAACATCCGGACGGGGCTCTACGCCCTGACGATGTTTCTGGATCTGAGCTACGGGCATAATTACGACATCGTCATCTTCGACCGCTGCGTCTTCGATGTCTATTGCTGGATGATGTATTGGGAAGGAAAGGGAAAACTTTCCGCGGCTGAAAAAGAGCTCATCCAGTCGTTTTTCCTGTCGCCGCTCTGGATGGATAAAATCGATGTATCGTATTTCATGATATCCGATCCGAAGACCGCGATGGACCGGGAAATGCGGATCGCCCTCAGCAGCAAGGTCGGCGAGACAACCAACCCGGACGCGATCGCCACGCTGGTAAAACGCTATAAAGACGCCTACCAGACGCTGTCGCCGAAATATCCCCAGCTGCATCTTCTGGACACGACCGCGCTCTCCGAGCATGAAATGGTGCACCGGATTGCGACCACGATCCTGAATCTTCTCGAACAAAAAACCAAAAACAGCCCGTAGGCTGTTTTTTTTCTTCCCTATCGGCTCACCCCGTAAACAACCGATGCTATCAGAAAAGCCGGCACGATCCAATCGACAAAGTTAAAGAACCACAGCGATCCCGCATATATATAATTCCAATAGACATATTCAATCAGAAAAAGCGTCAGCATTGCGATCGCCATGGTCGCAAATGCGGAAAAATGATGCGCCCATCGGCTCAAAAGCCAGAAAAGTCCGCCGAAAATAAGGATATCCAGCCCATAATGCGCTGCGACAAACCACGCGCGCGGCAAGAACCGCACGGCATAAATGCAGCCGAGTGCGAGAAGCCATCCGGTCAGGGTAGTCAATGAAATCAATGCGGCGGCAACACTATTCTCCATATCTTTCATTCTACCTTATTTTTTCGGCCAGCGGCGGGCGGCCGGCGGATATATTTTTGTCAGCGGATGCGCCTCGCACGGATGCGGACGCGCCGGACAGATCTGACGGCCGTAATCCACAAGGCGATGGTTGATTTCAAGCCACTCTTTTTTCGGCAGCAGTTCCATCAGATCCCGCTCTATTTTCACTGGATCGCCGGAATCACTGAGGTCGAATTTCAACGCAAACCGCCGCACATGCGTATCAACCGCAATCCCCTCCACCACGCCGTAGGCATTGCCAAGGACGATATTTGCGGTCTTTCGGGCGACTCCGGGAACGGTCAGCATTTCCTCCATCGTCTCTGGCAGTTCCTCATCAAACTTTTCCCTGATCAACTTCGCCGCGGCAAGAATGTTCTTCGCCTTATTCCGATAAAATCCGGTGGACTTGATGTCCTTTTCAAATGCTTTCGGTTTCGCCCTGCAATAATCCTCCAGTGTCCTGTACTTCTTGAACAGTTTTTCCGTCACTTCATTCACTTTCTTGTCAGTGCATTGCGCGGAAAGAATGACCGCCACCAGAAGCTCCCAATTATTCCCGTAATGGAGCGCGATTTTTGTTTTCGGAAAAAGTTTTCTGAGAACGCGGACCATTTTCAGAATCCGCGCTTTTCGTTCTTTCAATTTCGCAGGAACCATGGATTTAATGGATTTCGGAACCCGGAGGAACTTCCCGCTCCGGCATCAGAAACGCCGGGCCATTCTCATCGCTCGGCGCGAGCAGCATTCCCCTGCTTTCCAGTCCCATCAGCATCCGGGGTTCAAGATTCGCGACAATGACAATTTCTCTGCCGGCAAGCATTTCCGGCGCGTACACTTTGCCGATACCCGCAATCACCTGCCTTGAAACGACTGCGCCTGCCTCGTCCTTATCTCCTGCGTTAAGCTGCAGCTTCAGAAGTTTTTCCGAGCCTTCGACGCGTTCCGCGGACAGGATTTTCGCGACCCGCAGCTCCACTTTTTTGAAATCATCAAAAGAAATCATGGCAAGCAGTTACAAGTCATAAAGTTTATAAAGTTGAAAGTAAAAATACAACCGATACGTTAATAATGGCTGATTTATTCCGCAATTGCAATTTTTCCCCTCACGTAGCGAACCAATGATTCTTTTTCCAGCAGCGCGACCACCTCATCGGTAATCTTCTGCGAGCGCTTGATGCCGCGCGCCAGCTGCCCGGCATCTTGCGGTCCTTTTCCCAGAAGAAGGCGGATGATCTCACCGCGAACCTGCCGGCGCGACCCTTCGAACTTCGGCTGCTTCGCGTAATGCTTGCTCCGTCGGTTCGGATTTTTTCCCTGTGCCGCAAGATGAGTTCCGTAATCCATCAATGCGTTGAAAAACTTCCGCGGATTTTTCCGGTCCATGGTTTCCGCGATCTTTTCGCGGATGCGGTCGTCGCTCACGTTCCGGGATTTCGGGAAAAAGAAATACAGATACACCCGCCGGATATTGGTATCCAGAAACACCGACGGCCTGTTCAGCGCGAATGCGAGAATCGCTCCCGCCGTATACGGTCCGATGCCCGGCAGCTCTTCCAGCGCCTCCTTCGTTGCCGGCAATTTCCCGCCGCAGTCATGCACGACCGCATGCGCGAGTTTTTTCAGCGACAGCGCCCGGCGGTTATAACCGAGCCCCTGCCAGGCGAAGATCGCTTGCGAGAGCGGCGCT
>CAYUKW010000007.1:0-12788 GCA_964445395.1 uncultured Candidatus Saccharibacteria bacterium | reverse complement strand
TCGTGCGCGACATATTCTTTCCCTTCCAGGCGCAATGTCCCCTTTTGCTTGGCCTTGCTCCAGGAGGTCGCTTCCATCAGCTTTTCCCAGTTTATGACTTCCGCGCGGATGAATTTCTTTTCAAAATCGCTGTGAATCGCGCCGGCGGCTTCCGGAGCTTTCGCGCCGTTGCGGATGGTCCAGGCGCGTGTTTCATCCTCTCCGGTGGTGAAGAAGCTGATGAGTCCGAGGATTTCATAGGCTTTTTTTGTAAGTCCGCTCAGATCCGGACTCCCCGACAGGTCGACAACTACATAATCCGCGCCAAGGGCTTTTATTTTTTCGGCAAGCGTCGTCGGCACATCTTCCGGTTTGCCGTTGAGCAGATAGAGCTGCGGTTTGATTGTCAGAAGATTCAAAAGGCGGACTTTTTCGTTTTCGCGGACATCGGTGAATTCTTTGGTGAAAAGCATTTTCCCCTGCTCAAGCGCTGACTTGGCTTTTTGGAGCGCCGCCAGATCCTCCTTCGCTCCTTTCATATTATTGCGGGCTTCAGTTTCAGCTTTCTTGAAATTCTTTTCAACGGTATCCAGGTCTTTCAGCATCAGTTCGGCATTGATGATATCCATGTCGCGCATCGGATCCACGGAATTTTCCACATGGATGATTTCATCGGACGGAAAACAGCGCAGGACTTCCACGATGGCGTTGGTTTCGCGGATATGGGTGAGGAACTGGTTGCCGAGACCCTCTCCTTCGCTGGCGCCTTTGACCAGTCCGGCGATGTCGTAAAATTCCACGATTGCCGGAATTTTCTTTTTAGACTTGCTCATGTCCGCCAGCTTATCCAGCCGCTCGTCCGGAACTGCGACTACGCCGATGTTCGGGTCAATGGTCGCAAACGGATAATTGGCGATCAGGATGTCGTTTTTTGTCAGCGCTTTGAAAAGCGTGGATTTGCCGACATTCGGCAACCCGACGATTCCCATGGATAATTTCATAGGTGCAGTTTATAGCTTTTAGTCCCAGGATTCAAGCCTGCAAAATGGTATAATGACCATAAAGGCCGGCATGAGATATAAAAATATCTTTGTATATGAAACTTAATTCCAAAGCATTCGGAAAGGCATTCGGTTTGTTCGTGGGCGGCGCATGGTTTTTGGCAATGGGCTTTTCACTGCTGACCGGCATCGGCGTGCGGACCATCACTACGCTCGGCGCTTTTCATCCATGGTTTTCCTATTCCTGGGGCGGACTTGCTTGGATGGTTGCGGGACACCTGGTCGGCGGAGCGCTGTTGGGCTGGGCGTTTGCCGAGCTATACAATAAGTTGGCTGAATAAGAAAATTGTACGCTCTAAAAATCCCCCAGTATTATCCGGGGGATTTTTAGTTGCGGTGTTTACTTATCGGTCGGTTTAATTTAAAATACTCCTGTACATTTAAAATCTGGAGAGAGAAATGAAAGGATTGGAAATTGAACGCCGATTCCTCGTAAGTCCGCGGTTTTCGCAGGATGATATGCCAAAAAACCTGAAGATAAAATGGCTCTCAATTTTTCAGAAGTATCTTAAGAAATTGTCTGAAAAATCCGGGAGCCGCAGAATCAGATGCGTTTTTAACCGCGAAGCAAGCCCTCAAAATTCATACATCCTGACTGAAAAGAAACCGACTGACGATAAAAGAGTCAGGATAGAAAATGAGCATGAGATAAGCCTGCAAGAATATAAGCGCCTTCAGGCTGAGGCCGATCCTCAAAAAGATCCGATATATAAAGAAAGGTTCGTATTCAAGTGGAAAAATCAGGAGTTTGAACTCGATTTCTTCAAAAGCCCGAAGCGGCTCAATGGACTTGTGGTATTGGAGATCGAGCTTGAGAGCCCGGATCAGAAAGTGGAACTTCCGGATTTCATCCCGATCGTGGCGGAAATCACCGGATTTCTTTCCAATAGCGATCTCGCAAAACGACCCCGGTAGGGTCGTTTTTTATATTATTTTCATCAATTCTTCCAGGGCATCTTCCGGAATCTCAATCCTTTTTCCTTTGGGGCTGACTCCCGGATACCGCCATGCGGAAATAATTCCGATTTTCCGGGTTTTCAGTTTTTCGTTGCGCGTTTCCGCATACATGACCCAGAGCTCCTCTTTCCGCTTCGGGGTATCGTTCCGTTTCATCACTGCTAGTGTCTGCGGCGCGATTCCCGTTTCTTTCCGGTCATGATTTCTCATGATTGTCTTTATTTTTTGTTCGGAAAGACGGTACTGCAGCATCTTATTTTTGACGTGGCTGGTCCAGGAGAAATTTTTATCGTTTTTTGGAAATTTGAACAGCATGACCCGCGATGTGTTATTTTGATACCGGAATAATCTGTTATAATTAGAGCATAGATTATGTTTCTGCGGAAGATTTCATATTATGTTCAGCGGCTGATTCTCGGCGCGATTCTCGCATCTGCCGCGTTTTTTTTGCTGAATGCCGCGCGCGGCGATTCGGCTATTTTTGACGAGACCGCGCACATTGTCGCGGGCTATAATTATGTCCATAATCTGGATTATCGCTTCAATCCCGAGCATCCCCCGCTCATCAAAATGCTGGCCGCGCTGCCGCTCGCGTTCCAGAATCTCAATTTTTCCAAAGACGAAGGATATTGGTCCGGCCTGAACGAACAATGGTGGGCGGGCAATGCATTCCTGTATAAATCAGGGAATGACGCCGACCGGATCATTTTTTGGGCGCGGCTCGGACCGATTCTGGTCACGCTTCTGCTGATCCTGCTTACCTCTGTATTCGCGCTGGAAACCGTCGGCCGGTGGTGGGCTTTGCTGCCGGCGTTTCTGACGGGCTTTTCGCCGATCATTCTGGCGCATGGCCACTATGTCACCACGGATACCGGCGCGGCGTTCGGCATCATGCTTTCTCTGTATTATTTTGTCCGCTACGCAATGGATCAGAGCCGGAAAAATCTGATATATGCCGGACTTGCGTTCGGCGTCGCGCAGTCCATCAAATTTTCTTCGGTATTGCTCATTCCCCTGTTTATTTTCTTATTGGGCGCATTATACGCATCCGATCTGGCGCAGCATTGGGCGCTGATTGTTCCGGAAATGCGCTGGAAAAAAATCCGCAATTATCTGCAGAGATATGCGGTGTCATTTCTGGGAATCATTATCGTCGGATATGTCGCGGTCGTGTATCCGCTGTACCGGTACGCGACCTGGAATTATCCCGCCGCAAAGCAGGTGGCGGATACGGAAGCGATCCTGCAGAACTTCAATTTCCAACCGGCGGCAAACGCCGCGATCTGGATGGCCGGCAATCCGGCGCTGCGTCCGTTCGCCGAGTATCTGCTCGGCGTATTGATGGTGTTTCAGAGGCAGTCCGGCGGCAATAACGCTTTCTTTTTAGGAACCCTCTCTTCGCATGGCTGGCATTATTATTTTCCGCTGGCGTATCTCATGAAAGAATCGCTTCCCGTCCTGGTGATCCTTTTTGTCGCGCTGGGGCTCGGGATGTGGCGATTCGCGCTGGCATTGCGCGGTCCGGCCCGGGATATTTTCCGGAAATGCACTGAATACGTGAATGTGCAGTTCATTGATTTCACGATGCTTTCGTTTGTCGTTCTGTATTGGTCATCCAGCATCGCGAGTCCGCTGAATATCGGGGTCAGGCACATTCTGCCGACCATCCCGTTTTTTTATATCTTGGCGGCCGGCGCGCTGAAGAAGTGGTTTTCCGCGCAGCCGGCGCAGATCGCCATCACTCCGCTGGAGAATCTGGTGAATACCGCGCATGCAATTTTTTCCGTATGGCTCAAATCATTGCTGATAGGCGTTCTGGCAATCTGGCTCATCGGGGAAATGGTGATGGCGTCCCCGTTTTTCCTTTCCTATTTCAATGAATTTTCCGGCGGCCGGTCGGACGGTTTCCGCTATATCACTGATTCCAATTTTGACTGGGGCCAGGATCTCAGGCGCCTGCAGGAGTGGACTGATAAGAATATCCCGGCGGAGGACAAGATCGCGGTTGATTATTTCGGCGGCGGCGATGCGCAGTATTATCTGGATGGACGTTTTGTTCCGTGGTCTTCGGCCAAAGGTAATCCGAAAGACGAGGGCATGCGCTGGCTGGCGGTTTCCGTGAATATTTTACAGGGCGCGAAAGCCGTTCTGGCGCCTGATCTGCAGCGCAATCCGACCGATGAGTATGTCTGGCTGGAAAATCCGTATCAGCCGTTTGCGCGTGCCGGCACTTCGATTTTTATCTATAAGCTGTAACGTCGCAGGATATTATCTGTAATAGATGCGGTTTTCCACGCGAAGATCGATATGGCTGATCTTGCTGATATCGATCTTCTCCGCAAGGGCGTGCAGCGATGAAATATTCTGCGCGGGGTCGAATCTGACGCTGAAAAAAAGACTCGGTCCGCGGTACGTTTCCGCGTGAATCTCCTGCAGGCCGGGATCATAGGTTATTTTTTTTATCGGAAGCCTCATTTCCTTCAGGCTTTTAATGATGGCTACGGCATTTGCGATAAATCTGTCTTCCAGAACGCGTTTTCCCTGGATGACGCTGTCGGTTCCCGCATCATACACGGTCAGAATTAGCGATCCTTCGGTCTGCGGCGCTTCTTCAAACGCCATGCCGGTATCGTCGATCCAGTCGCAGGCGCCGGCCTGGTCGCACCAGATCGCCAATCGTCCGCGTTCCCGCACGGTCATCGAAACAGTCTGCCGCAGCCAGTCTCTTTCGATGACCGCATCCGCGAGCGCGGTTTTGGAAACATCAGGACGCGCGATGTCCCAGGCGAAAAGATTATCAGATCCGATGAAATTTTTAAATCGGGTAGTGAGCACGAGCGGTTCAAGTATTCCCATTATTTCCCGGTCAGAATGATACTCCTCGCCGCTGATGATGAATTTTTTAATCTGAAAAACAGGAGAATATAAAAATAAGTACGCCAGTCCGATGATCAGCAGGCCGATGCCGCCGCCCATGAAATAAAATCCGATGCGAGTTCTTTTTTTCGATTCCTGATTCTGCCGGTTATTGGAATAGGTAGCCATATTCAGGAAATGCGCCGGTAGATCAGCGGATTTATCCGCGTTACGAATTCGTAATGGACGGTGCCGCATTTTTGCGCCACATCAAAAGCGGAAAGTTCTTCGTTCTTCTGCGTTCCGATCAGCGTTGCGCGGTCCCCGACTTTGCAGGCGATGCCGTTGGCATTGACGACGATCAGATCCATGGAAACTCTGCCGAGAATGCGGGCGCGCGTGCCGCGGATCAATACTTCTCCTTGGCCGTTGGAAAGGATTCTCGGGAAACCATGCCAGTAACCGATCGGAATGATCGCGATCTTCGTCGGTCCGGAAACCCGCTCCGCCAGATCATAGCCGACATAATCCCCCTTTTTCAGCAGTTTGATTTCGCTGATGAGCGCGTGCCAGGAAAGTACCGGCCTGAATTTCAGCTGTTTTTTCTGAATCTGCAATTCTTTTGACGGCCAAAGGCCATAGAGACCGATGCCGATCCGCACGGCATCCAGATGGTATTTTTTATCCAGCATGGTTCCGCCGGTTGCGGCCGCATGCCGCAGGAGATTGTTGAACCCGGCCTTTTTAAACCGCTCCGCGGCTTTTTGGAAGTCGGCAAATTGCATTTCCGTGTAGGTCGGGTAGTTGATGTCTTTCGCCGATGCGAAATGCGTAAATAGTCCGGTCAGTTTTCCCGATATTCTTTTATCGGATTTTATGATTCTGATCGCTGCCGGCAATTCAGCTGTATAAAATCCCTGGCGGTGCATGCCGGTATCGATCTTGATGTGGAATTGCGGAATCAGTTTTCCTGCCCGCAGATTATTCAGGGCATCAGTATTTGAAATGCTTACGGTGATCGAGTTTTCAGCCGCATCTTTCAGTAATCCGGGCAATGTCGGTCCGAGCACTAAAATAGGCTTTGTAATGCCGTTTTCACGCAATTTCAGGCCTTCAGGGACGCTGTCTACGCAAAAGCCATCAACAAATGGGGCGGCCGTTTGGGCAAACTCGGTGAGGCCGTGTCCATAGGCATTGGACTTCACCACTGACCAAAGCCTGGTTTTCGGCGCTAAAATTCTCCGGATTGTTTTTATGTTATTTTCCAGCGCTCTTTTTCTTATTTCCACCCAGGTTTTCAGATGCATTTTCATATTGCTAAAAAGGGCCGGATTCAGTACTGTCTAGGTAGCCCCTTTATACTCATAGTATCAAAAAATGAGAGGAACCGCATGAGCCCTCAGGATAAGGAACTTTGGAAAAAGCGCTGGGACATGACTTTGACGCATATTCAGGATATGCCGCCGCTGATGGTAGCCTTTCTGCTGATTGTCACGGTGAATATTCCGTTAAGCTTCATAAGCGTGATGATGGGAGCCGTCAATAAAGCGGAGCAGGAAATGCTCAGGCAATATATCGAGAAAAATACGCTCAAAGATCTCGTCTACTACACCGTTTTCCTTGTTCCGGTACAGGAAGAAATCTGGTACCGGGGATTCGGGCGGTTCATGATTTTCATATTGCCGCCGGATACGAAATTCCGGAAGATTCTGGCCTGGCTGGCGGTTCTCGGCCCGACGTATTATTGGGCGGCGATTGCCGGGGGCGGGCACGCGATTCCCGCCGACGCTTTCTGGAGCGGACTTCTTTTCGCGTGGGTCATGATTGAAACGCGATCGTTTGAGTCTGCGATCGCGCTGCATATGATGTATAATTCCGTCAATCTGATCGGAGCGTTGATCCGCTATCGCTTTCTTTAGCTGATCTCTTCAGTGCCAAGATACGGACGGAGCACTTTGGGAACCATTATGGTTCCCTTTTCTGTCTGATAGTTTTCCATGATTGCAATCAGAATTCTTCCGATTGCGAACGCGGTCGCGTCGTTCATATGCACGAGCTCGGTTTCTCCGCTATTTCTTTTTACGCGGGTTTTAAGGCGGCGCGATTGGTAGTCGGTCATCAGGTCGGAGGTGTGCGTTTCACGATATTTATTCTGGCCCGGCATCCAGGTTTCGATATCTATCTGGCGCGCATCCGGACCGCCCATATCGCCGGTGCAGACTGATATGACCTGATATGGAAGTTCAAGGCTCTGTAAAAGATACTCCTGCAGGCTGACGATGAAGTCCTGCTCCATCCGGGAAAGCTCCGGAAGCGTGAAGGATTCTATTTCAATCTTATCAAACTGGTGGACCCGCAAAATACCCTGGACATCTTTCCCGTAACTGCCGGCTTCCCTTCTGAAGGCCGTGGAAAATCCGACATATCTCAATGGAAGTTTTGATTCCGGAATTGTTTCGTCCATGTGCAACGGTCCGAGAGTATGCTCAGCGCTGCCGACAAGATACAGATTGTCTTTCGGAAGATAGAACCGCTCATCTTCCTGTCCGGGATCCAGCCGGGCCATCCGGGTGAATGTTTCCGGATTTATCATGACCGGCGGAATGACTGGGATGAACGGAGCGGCCGGAAAATCCGGACTGATGTTTGCCGCCATCTTTTTTATGAATTCTTTATTTGAAAGCAAAGAAAAAACATGTTGGACAATGGCGAATTCCATCATCGCCAGCTGTCCTTTAAGATAATTAAATCTTGAGCCGGTGACCTTGCTGGCGGTTTTCGTATCAATCACATCCAGCGCCTCTCCCAGTTCCATATGGTCTTTCGGTTTGAAGCTAAATTTCGGAATTTCGCCCCAGGTGCGGATGACTTTGTTTTCAGACTCATCTTTGCCGATGGGAACATCTTCAAGCGGCAGATTGGGAATCTTATACAGTATTTCCGTTCTCTGTTTTTCGAATCCCGCGAGATCAGCTTCGATCTTCTTCAGTTCTTCCTTGAGTTTCTTCGCTTCTTCAACCTTCTTCGCTTCACCGAGCTTTTTCTGTTCTGACCGAGTTTCGTCGAATTTGGCGGTCAAAGCCCGCCATGTTCCGTCGATTTCCAGAAATTTGTCCACCAAAGCCGGGTCGGATTTTTTCGAGACGATTCCTTTTTTCACCTCTTCCGGATTCGTGCGTATTGTATTCGCGTCAAGCATCAGATAATTATAACCTATTTTTATATAAAAAAAAGCTCCGCAGGGCGGAGCTAGAGGACATCGGGATGGATTGCGAGGAACCGAGCCGGAATAAGATAGGCCTGGCCAATGCATCGTTGCTCATTGATTTCCTGGCCGGCGACCGGGGTTTCATCAACACGGACCAGGGGTCCGTTGCCGCAGCCTTCTTCGGTGGCGCAGAACATCTGGCGGTCGTCGACCAGGGTCAGATTTGTTCCGGCCTTGAGCGGAATTTTTATCGGATCTGCTCCGTATCGGGGCATCAGCACCAGAATGAGATCTTGGACAAGCTTCAGCTGGCAGTTCAGATAGATCGAGCGCTCGCTGGGCTTGAATTCTCCTTGCGGGAGCTGCTTGTATTCTTTTTTCTCGGCGCCGGCCATGGTCGCCCCGCTTTCTTTTTGGAAAAGAAAAAGACCTTCGCGTCCATTGTTCTATCTCAAAGATCAAAATCAGGGCTTTTCAGCCGAGAGCCGATCCTTAGGGATAGAGTCGATGGACCAGAAAGTCTTTGCCCTTTCCTTTTCGGGATTACTTTGAGCATACGCCCCCTCGCCTGATATTTCAAGGGCGATATTCTGATTTAAAATATTATTTCTTCGGCCGCATCAGCGGGAATATCTGGCACTCCCTCGCCGATTTGTTCATAAAGAAGCTGAAAACGCGTTCACTCATGCCGAAACCGCAGGTCGGCGGCATGCCGTACCGGAGCGCTTCCAGGAAATCCTCGTCTTTCATCTGCGCCTCCTCATCGCCCGCTTCGCGGATTTTCATCTGCGCATTGAACCGCTCTTCCTGGTCGATCGGATCGTTCAGCTCGCTGTAGCCGTTGCCGAGTTCCGAACCGGCGATGATGACCTGAAACCGCTGGGTGAGCTTCGGATTCTGTTCGTCCTTTTTCGCAAGCGGAGAAACGTCCACCGGAACGCCGACCAGAAAACCGGGACCGGCAATCTGCCTCCGGCAATATTTCCAAAGATTATCGATGGCTCGGGTGACGTTGAATCCTTTCCTGTCATACGCAATTTTCAGCTCTTTGAGTTTTGCTTCCATTTCACCCAGATTCGTATTCAGGATATCAATGCCGGTGTATTTTTGAACGGTCTCGCGATAATCATAGCGCTCCCACTTCTTGCCGAGATCGATTTTGAAATCACCGATGGTGAACGCGAGGGTTCCGAACGCTTCCTGCGCGATATATTTGAAAAGTTCCTCCACGAGCCGCATACCCATCTCATAATCCGCATATGCCCAATAAAATTCCATCTGCGTGTAATCCTGAAGATGTTCGGCGTCCATGCCTTCGTTCCGGAATTGGCGTCCGATTTCAAAGGTTTTCTCGAATCCGGCGACCATTAGTTTTTTCTGCCATAATTCTCCCATGGAAATGCGGAGCGAGACCTCGATATCCAGCGCATTATGATGCGTGATGAACGGACGGGCGTCGGCGCCTCCCGGCGTGACTTCCAGGACCGGCGTTTCCACTTCCAGGAACCCGCGCGTGGTCAGGAAATTCCTGGCGGCATTCCAGAACTTCGCTTTTTTCCCGATCATATCCTTCACTTCGGGATTGAAGAGGATATCCAGATAGCGTTTTCTCAGCCGCTCTTCTTCGTCGTGGAAGCCGTACCAGGTCGCCGGCAGCGGCAGGAGCGATTTCGTCGCGACGGTGATGATGGACGCTTTGACGCTCTTCTCCCCCTTTTTGGTCTTAAAAAGCGTGCCGGTCGCGGAGATGAAATCGCCGATATCGAGCGTGTCTTTCAGCAGCGCGAAATCCGGCAGGGATTTTTTGTTGGCGACAATCTGCATTTTGCCGCTCTCGTCTTTCAGGTCAAGAAACAGTACGCCGCCTTGGGCGCGTTTTCCCATGATCCGGCCGGCGACGGAAACTTTTTTCTTCAGAACTGACCAGAAGAAAAATTTCCGCAGAACCGTGCGGATATCAAAATCACGCGCCACTCTCGCCGGATACGGATCTTTCCCGGCTCCGAGCAGTGTCTCGCGTTTTTTTATTCTTTCCTGGATAATATCTTCGAGCATAGAACGCGTTACGGATATTGAGTTATGTTTCGCCTTAGCCGATAGAGGCTATCGTGTATTCCACTTTTCCTTTTGGAACGGAGATTGTCACTTTGTCACCCACTTTTTTTCCGAGAAATGCGCGGCCGAGCGGAGATTCGTTGGAGATGAATCCCCCGGTGGGATTTGCTTCATTGGATCCGACGATGGTGAATTTTATCTGTTGTCCGTCTTTTTTCACTTCAATTGCGGAACCTATGGAAACAATGCCTGTGGAAGACGGCTTCTCAATGATTTCGGCGTTTTTGATGGTGTCTTCCAATTCTCCGATGCGGGCCTCCACCAGCGCCTGCTCTTCCCGGGCTTCAAAGTATTCGGAGTTTTCGGAAAGATCTCCCAGTTCTTTGGCGCGCTTCAGCCGCTCGCCCACTTCAATGCGGCGTCGCCCCTTGAGATCTGCCAGTTCTTGCTTCAATTCTTCCAGTTTTTCTTTGCTGACGTATTGCTTTTCCATACAATAGGTAAAAGGTTATTAATTAGTGATGGTGTACATTCCTCTCCATAACCACCAACGTACTTTAGCAGTTTCCAGGAGAACTTGCAAATAAGACGATAATCGGACGTGCGTCCGCGTATCATTCACCCAGAATATCGGCATTTCTTTTATCGCATAGCCGAATCTTTTCGCAAGGACAAGGGCTTCCGCGTCAAAGCCCCACCGGTCGATTTTGGCGATGGCAAAGACTTTCTGCGCAGCTTCATCGGAAAAACATTTGAATCCGCATTGCGTGTCCCAGACACCCGGAACGAGCAGCGTTTGGATGACCAAGTTTCCGATATTGCCGAGCATGGTTTTGTAGAATGGCTGCGGCGGAGATTTTTTCGCTCCTTTTACATGCCGCGAGCCGATGACGATTTCGTATCCTTCTTTGAAATATGGGATCATCTTGTTGAATTCCACAACCGAGGTGGAATTATCCGCGTCCATGAACAGGCGCCAGGTTCCTTTGGCGAGCAGCATTCCCTGCCGCACCGCGGCTCCTTTGCCCTTGTTTTCTTTATTGTCGACAAGTTTCAGATTCTCAATCAACGGAACAAAGCGCTGGACGATTTCTCCGGTTTTGTCGGTTGAACCGTCATTGACGACCAGGATTTCGTACGAATATTCCTGATCCTGCAGATGCTTATCAATATCAATAAGCGTCAGCGGCAGACGCTTGGCTTCGTTGTATGCGGGAATGATGACGGATAAGAAAGGGCGAGCCATAAAATATAGTTTAATTATAGCAAAAAAAGAAAACCCCCGTGCAAGCGCGCGTGCAGCCATATCCGCGAACTTTCTTTTTGAATAAAAATCGCCCTTATTGGGGGCGAGATTTTTTCCAGATGCCGTAGGAAATCCGTGTCACATATATCCAGAATATCAGAAACGCGGCGAGGAAGAGCGCGATGGGCGGCGCGAGCCAGAGGCAGGCCAGAATTCCGATCGCATGCGCGACGCACATGAAAATGGAAAAATAGAAGTGGAACATTCAGTGCTCTCCTGGAAGACCTCCATTGAGATTACATCGCAAAGATTATTGCGTCAATATTTCCGGACCTTTTTCTGTGATTAAGACGGTATGTTCAAAATGCGCTGCCAGGCTTTTGTCGCGCGTGGCATAGCTCTCATCGGAAAGCTGCAGGATATAGGGATCGCCGGCGCTGACCATCGGTTCCAGGGCGAGCACCATTCCGGCTTTCAGCTTGAGTCCGGTATTTTTGTGGCCCTCGTTGAACACCGGCGGATCTTCATGGAGTTCGATGCCGACTCCGTGGCCGCTCAATCCTTTGACGACTTTGAATTTTCGCTTGGTCACGTAATCATTGATCGCCCATCCGATATCCCCCAGGGTTTTCCCCTGCCGGCACTCTTTGATGCCGAGCGCGAGCGCGTGATGCGTCGTTTCAATGAGTTCGCGCGCTTCCTTGGAAATTTTCCCCACGCCGATGGTGAACGCTCCATCGGCGATGAAGCCGTTATAGGTCACGCCAAAATCAAGCGACACCACATCGCCGGATTTCAGCCGGTAACTATCCGGCACTCCGTGGACAACGACTTCGTTCACTGACGCGCAGATTGCCGCAGGAAAGGCTTTCTCCGCGCCGTAGGGCTGGTACCCGAGGAACGTCGGCTCGGCGCCGGCTTCTTTGATGAGCTTCTCGGCCAGCGCGTCCAGTTCTTTGAGTGTTACGCCTTCTTTCACGGATTCCTTCACTTTTTTTGAAACGCTGGCAAGGATTTTTCCGGCGTTGCGGATCATTTTGATTTGTTCCGGCGTTTTGATCATCTAGATCTTGTGCAGTTTTATTTTCTTGAGTATTTCGTTGAGCACCTGATACGGCAGGGGCCGGCCGTCAATCTCGGTGATTTTGTATCCTTTCGCGATGAGCGCATCGATGATCGGCTTGGTCCGCTCATTATATTCCTTGATGCGGGTATGGAATACTTTCGGATTATCAACCGTGCGCCGGATCAGTTTGCCGCCGCAGAGCGGGCAGAGCGTGTGTTCGTGGCTTGCGTCTATATACAGAAGCCCGGTTCCGCAGACTTCGCAGACGAGCCTTTTGCTGTTCCGCTCGATGGATTCCTCGGGTTCTATTTTCAAATATAAAAAGACCAGATTTTCCCTCCCGTATTTTTCTTCCAGAAC
>CAYUKW010000006.1:0-13011 GCA_964445395.1 uncultured Candidatus Saccharibacteria bacterium | reverse complement strand
CTACGGCGACCTTAATGCTTCACTACTGAAGAAAGAACTGGAAGAATACGCCGGAAAAATCACCCGCCTTGGCCGAGGCATCCCGACCGGCGGAGAAATAGAATTCGCTGATGAAGAAACCTTGGGAAGCGCGCTCGACAAAAGAAGCTAAGTACTATATCGTATATTTAGTTCGTTAATCCAGAAACGAGGGGGCAGCCGATGGGGACCGTGACTGACTTTCTCTATATCGTAATAGGAACTATTTTGGCAGGCATACTTGTAGCAGTGCTTATGGCAAATAAGGCTTCAAGCTCCGGAAACACTGTTCTGAAAAATAAGCCGGAAAAACCGGCTGAGCCCGAAGCGCTTGCCAAGATCACCGTCTACGCTCCCGATGGCAAAGAACTGAAAAGCTATACGGCTGATGCCGATTCCATTGATACCGACGGACAATGCCTCGATTTCAATACAAAAGAAGGCAAGCAAGTCATGCTGCTGGCCGGCAGCAATCTAGTGGAGATCAGTTATCTCTGACCAAAAGGACTTCCCATGCGGAAGTCCTTTTTTATTTGACGCCCGCAAATCAAGCTGTTAAATTGAATCCAGAACCTTCATCAGCAAAAGGAATTCATGGGCGAAGACGGAAAAACCGTACTGACCGCAGAGCATTACGAATTGATGGTGAAAGTACTGTACATTCTAAATAATAGCGAAGGAAGGCCGTTTAACCGCCTCAGGGATATCCTTAGATCGGATCCGATCCAGCTGGAATTCTGTCTTATATTTCTACGGCAGCGCATGTTCATTTATGCGGAAACAATTCCAGGAACGCTGTACGTTGTCTATAAGATAAGCCAGCGCGGGCAAGCGATGTTGAGCATAATCAAAATCCACCTGATGAACGAGTGGTAAAAAAATCAAAACGACCGCAGAAACGGTCGTTTTTTATTTCACGGACACTATCTCAACTTCCGTAAACAATTGGCGATGACCCTTCTTTTTGCGATAGCGGGTCTTGGAATGGTATTTAAACACGATTTTCTTGTCTCCCTTGCCCTGTTTCAGAACTTTCGCCTCGACGGCAGCTCCGGACACATACGGCGCGCCGATGTTCACCTCGTCCCCGTCGACAACCAGAAGCACTTTATCAAACACCAACGCAGAGCCCGCTGCGGTCTCCAATTTCTCAATTTTCAGTTTTAGTCCCGGAGCGACCTGATACTGCTTGCCGCCGGTCTCGATAACTGCGAATTTCATAATTTAGATAATGGAAATTATAGCATTGACCGCCAAAAGAATCAATACCATGTAGATCAGCGTCGAACCGGCGATGAGATATGACAGAAATTTCTCGCGATAATAGAACAGCTGCGCCATGGATATGTTGATCAGCCAGACGATGGCCGCGGTGACGATGATATCGAACACATCGCTCTTACCGCCGAAAAAATCCACGCCCTTGAAGCTGTCGAAATGAATCACCAGCACATTCGCGGCATCCAGAATATTCACATAGACCAGTGAAAAAGCCGCGAGCCATAAAAGAGCCGCGAGCAGGAACAGCGGCGTCAGATGTTTGTCTTTTAAAATAATCGGCACTGAAAATGGCATAAATTAAGAAATACTGTTATTTATATTATGCGGGTAGCCCTAAGGAGAATCGAACTCCTGTTCTCGCCTTGAGAAGGCGGTGTCCTGCCACTAGACGATAGGGCCGTCTTCGGCAACTTTCCCATAGTACAATAAAAAAAAGCTACTGGAAAGTAGCTATGGAAAACGACTAGTCATCAATTGCTTCCTTCAGGTGCCGCGCGACATAGCACACCTGCGCTCGTTCGGCGCGGGATAATTTCTTCGATGCCAGCATTTTGAGCGCAGGAACTATTTTCCTGAATTCATTCAAAATGACGCATTTCCAACCTAGGGCTTCTTGCAGCGAAGAAGCGCGATTCACCTTCAAAAAAGATTTCAGTATCCAATTGACGTCCATAAGGACGATATGGAGTTCCCTTTCAAAGGCACTGGGCGCCTTTTTCTTCCGTAATTCCTCAAGCCTCATCTCGCAGGCCAATATTCTCGTCAATACTTTTTCCCAGTTCATGCATGCTCCTTATGAAGACCTGGGGGAATTGTATCTTATCCGGACATGAAGAGCAAGAAAATAACCCTGATGGGTTATTTTTTATGGGCGACGCGCCGCAATGCTTTTACAATTTCTCCCTTCGTGCGGGAATAGGTTTCAAAAATGCGTCGGTGCCTGTCATGGACGCCCGTCGGATTGACAAGCTTATCAATCGCGACCGGCCAGGTTGCCGGCGGCGCGATAGCATCGCCGGGGATTGTTTCCAGATATTCTTTCGCCAGCGCAAGCGCTTTTGCATCGCTCTTCGCATCAATGATATGCAGCAAAGGGGCTTTTCCTTTTACAATAGGAGAAAACATTTCTCCGTAGCTGAGAAAATAGCGCATCGAATGTCCGCAGTTTTATCGAACTTCTGACAGAATAGCATCATCGCTGGAAATAAAAAAGAGCCGCCGAAGCAGCTCATCGTTTTGCCATATGCCCGATTCCCTGGCCGATCCGGAATGACATCGCCCAGAATGCCAATTTCTTTTTCTGCTCCTTATTCCGGAACTTGCTCGCGAGTTCAAATCTGCCAATCTTCGTCCAGCGGGCATTCAGCCACTGATAACAGCTTCCCCGGGCATCGCATTTGAAAAAATACGCATATCCGCCACCTTGGCTCTGGCCGGAAGAAAACAGCAGTGATCCGCCGCCTTCGGACGCCTGAGAACAAAATGCAAAGATGCCCTTGAGCACCAGCATGCGGGGATCTTTTCGACTGCACTCTACGACAACGTATCGCCGCCAGTCCTTCTGCAGATGCCGAAGCGTCATTTTACCTTCCATGATTGAGAGCTGCTCCGAGCATATCAAAATAGAAACTTTCGCGCAAGAAAAAACAGCAGATGCTTTTTCCCCTCAGAACATCATTCTATACCGCCCTGATCTCTTCAATAATCTTGTCCATGCCGATCGCATGCGAGGCTTTCACCAGAATCAGGTCTCCTTTTTTGATAAGCCGCTGGATTTCCGTCTTCGCTTCATCCGCAGTATCGAACGAATGGATATTTTTCGCCGGCATTCCCGCCTTTTCCGCCGCATCGGCTATGAATTTCCCGCGCGAACCGACGGTGAACAGCAGCGTAAACCGTTCCGGAATAAGCCTGCCGATCTCCTCATGCGCCTCGATCGTATACTTGCCGATCTCCAGCATGTCCCCGAGAATCGCAATTTTACGCTTCGCCTGCAGATGCTCGATGGTGTCTATGGCCGCCCGCATGGAAAGCGGCGACGCATTATACGAATCGTCAAAAATATATGTCTGTTTCACGCCCACCAGGATTTTCCCCCGGCTCGCCGGCGCCTGGAATGAAAGCATCGCTTCGGCTATTTTCACCAGATTCAACCCGAAAATAATCCCCAGGCTTGCGCCGGCTGCCGCCGCGTACGCCTGCGCCTTGCCGAAACAGCCATCCAGACGGACCGGCACGAAACTGCCGCCATAGTTCAATTTGAAAAAGATTCCCGCCGGTGCCTGGCCATCCATCCGCACTTCATAATTCGTGATCCGCACTTCCGCGCCCTCGCCGAATCCGTACGACATGATGTGGGCGCGCGTCCGCTCGCGCATGTCAAACACCGTCGCATCATCATAATTCAAAACCGCGAAGCTCGTGCTCGGAAGCCCCTCGATGATTTTTGATTTCTCGCGGGCTAGCGCTTCCGGACTGCTGAAAAATTCGACATGCACCGGGATATCGCCTACCGCAGTCACGACGCCGATCTGGGGACGCGCGATATCCAGCAGATATTTCATATCGCCCGGTTTATCCACGCCATACTCCAGAATCAAAAGCTCGGGATATTTCATCCGGAACACCAGCCGCAGCAGCGCCATGAAAATCACTTTGCCCCAGAAAAATCGTCCCGTGATCTCCTTTGCGCCGCTGAGAATGGTCAGCGGAACGCCGACTTCATTATTGAAATTCCGGTTGCTCGCCCGGACATGGCGATGCGCGGACAACACCGTAAAAATCGCGTCCTTCGTGGACGTCTTGCCGACGCTGCCGGTCACCGCGATGACTCCCGGCTGGTATTTTCGGATTGTCCAGATCGCAAGCGTCCGGAGAAGCGATTGATGCAATTTTTTCAGACTTTCTTTATTCATGATCTATTTGCTGTTTTGATCGATATGGTCCGGAGGAACATTATAATAATTCAGAATGTATTCGGCAAGGTCGCGGAATGCGGGCACCACGGTCTGACCCGCCAATTGCGCATTCGGCCTGTCGATGCGCATCAGGATGGTGAATTTCGGACTGTATGCCGGCGCGAATCCGATGAATGTATGGATGTAATTCTGCGTATAGCCGCCATTCTTGAAATCAGGGATCTGCGCGGTGCCCGTCTTGCCGGCGACATCGAATTTGGGAATTTCCGCGACCACGTTTTTATGCACCGCGCTCACCAGCATGCCGGTCACCTCTTTTGCGGTCTGCGGCGATATGACTCGGCGGACCGCCACCGGCTGATCGCTTGCGAGCAGATAGGGACGCATCAGCGTCCCTCCGTTCGCGACCGCCGCGATGGCGCTGATCATCTGCAGCGGCGTTACGGCGATTCCCTGTCCGAATGCCGCGGTTGCAAAATTGACCTCGCGGTAGCTCTTCGTGAGATTATTGAGATTACTGCTCACTTCGCCGGGCAGGGTGATGCCTGTTTTCTGTCCGAATCCGAACTTCACCATGTAATTATAGAAAATATCAGGTCCCATCTGCCGTTCGGCGAACGCCGCGCCCGTATTAATGGAATTCTCGATGA
This sequence comes from uncultured Candidatus Saccharibacteria bacterium, assembly GCA_964445395.1. Taxonomy (GTDB): domain Bacteria; phylum Patescibacteriota; class Minisyncoccia; order UBA6257; family 02-FULL-45-10c; genus REEB48. The sequence continues at coordinate 8,144 of CAYUKW010000006.1, read as the reverse complement.
CCTGCGTCATCGTCTCTTTGCCGTACACTTCACCGTTCGCATTATGGATGGTCTTGCCGTTCAGCGTAAGCGAACCGGTATCGACATACGTGGTATCCGGGGTTATTTTCCCGGCATCGATTCCCGCCGACATTGTGGCGGTCTTCATCACCGATCCCGGCTCGAATACCCCCTGAATATCCGGGTTCACATAATTTTCCATCGGCGATGCGGAATAATCGTTCGGATCGAAATCCGGAAAACTCCCCATCGCCAGAATTTTTCCGGTGACCGGTTCTTCCACGATGAACATCCCCCGCTCGGCCTTATACTGCCGCATCAGATTCTGCATGATCTCCTCCGCGCGGGTCTGGATATTGATATCCAGCGTAAGCGAAAGATCCTGTCCGGCGACAGGATTTGTCACGCGATTGCCCTGGAGATTCCCCGACGCGCCGGACAGCAGATCGTCGAATTGCAGTTCCAATCCGTAACGCCCGGACAGATTCGCATCATCGGCAGCAGGACCGACAAAGCCCAGCACGCTGGATGCCAAAGTCCCGAAGGGATAAAAACGCAGATTTTCCCGATCCACATATATCCCCTTCAGCTTGAGATCAGTGACCTGGCTCACCTGATCGTCGGTCGCCTTGCGCAGGAGCAGCTCATATTGATCGTTCGGCTTACTCAAGAGTTTGAGCAATTTTCCCTGATCCGATGACAACACAGGAGCGAGAGATGCGGCCGTCGCCTCCGGATCCTTTATTTCTTTCGGCACGGCAAAAATGACCGGGTATGCCTTGGTCATCGCCACTTGTATCTGATTGTTATTGCGATCGGTGAAAAAGATATCACCGCGCAAAGGTGCTAAAAAACCCGCAGCGCGGTATTGGGACGCGGCGCGGGCGGCATAGTACTCATTCTTCTGTATCTGGAGCATATAGATATTGGAAACCAGCCCGAAATAGAGAAAGGCGAAACTTATTGAAATGAAAGAAAGTCTGAAGCGCTTCATCATTGATGTGCGAGTGCCGCGTATGCGAAATAATCAGGATTCTTATCCTGGATCAGATTTCTCTGCTGGATGACCGCGGTCAGATTGCGCAGATCCAGAATTTTGTACATCTGATTGCGCAGATCCGCGTTCGCTGTTTCCAGCCGGCTGATCTCCTTCTCCTGCATGCTCATGCTGTATTTCAGATTCACGTTCAAATTATAAAAATAGATGCCGATAATGCTGAACGCCAGCAATGCGGCCGCAAAATAGAGCAGCGACGCCTGAAGAAAATATTTTTTATTTGGTTCGATTATTGTCATGGTGTTATAAGATTACTATCGCGCGAAGTTTTGCCGACCGGGCCCGCGGATTGCGCGCCACCTCTTCAAAATTCGCTGCGATGGGTTTTTTGGTGATGATCTTTGCTTGTCCCTCTTTTTCCATTTTTTGAAACCGTTCTTTTACGATGCGATCCTCCAATGAATGAAACGAGATGATAGCGACTCTCCCTCCGGGCCTCACGATCTCCGGAAGCGATCCGAGAACCCGCTCCAGATTTTCCAATTCTTTATTGATATAAATCCGCAATGCCTGGAATGTTCTCGTCGCCGGATGAATCCTGCCGCGCTCGTACGATTTCGGCACCGCGCCCCTGATGACATCCGCCAGCGCGCCGCTGGTGCGGATATCCGCCCGATGCGCGACAATCGCGTGCGCGATCTCTTCCGCATAACGCTCTTCGCCGAATTCCCTGATGACTTCGCACAGCTCTTTTTCCGAAATCCGCCGGAGCACATCCCGCAGCGGTTCCTGCCCGCCGCTATAGGTCATCAGCAGCGGCTCGTCCGCTTTCTGCCCGCCGGCGGACGGATCCCCTTTCGGGGAAAAACTGAATCCTCTTCCCCGCAGCAGCTGATCCGAAGAGAATCCGAGATCCAGCAGCAGCGCATCGGCTTTCGGAAAATCAGATCGCTCCATCAATGCCGGGATATCGGCGTAGTTTCCTTGAACCACGCTCGCATTAGAAAAAGACCTCACTTCTTTTTCTAATGCGAGCGCAGTTTCCTCATCCCAGTCGACCAGCAACATCTTTCCCCCCTCACCGATCCGACCGGCGATTTCTTTCGCATGGCCGCCCGCCCCGGCAGTGCCATCGATCACCGCATCGCCTTTCTGCGGATCAAGCGCGCTCATCACCTCTTTTAAAAGAACCGGCGTATGCACCATGTGACTCTTGACCATTACTCTTTATGCCTGTCGACCTTTAATTTTTTAATTTAAATATCCGCCATATACCGCGCGCTGATTATTAAATCCCGAGCTGATCCAGCCGTTCCGCGATCTCATTGCCGGATGATTCGGTCTTCGCCTTATCTTTCTCCCAGTTTGCTTCATCCCAGATTTCCAGACGATTATGTAGACCGGCGATCACGGACATTTTTTTCAAACCCGCATATTCGCGCAAATAATCCGGCAGCAGAATCCGTCCCTGCGCATCGAACTCAACCTCCATGGCTCCCGCGAGCATCAGCCGGGCGAACGCGCGGTTATCGGATTTCACAATAGGCAAAGATTTTACTTTTTCTGCAAAAGGCCCCCATTCGGATTTTTCAAAAAGCCAGAGGCAACGGTCCAATCCGCGCGTGACGATGGCGCCGCTTTTCAGCGCGTCGCGAAATTTGGCCGGCACCGCCAATCTTCCTTTGATGTCTATTGAGTGTTTGTATTCTCCGAGGAACATTTTTTTATAGTTTTATTTATTTAAGCGAGAACATCTATTCTGCGGAAACTCCGGAGTCGGGCTGATAAATAAGATTTATCAGCCCGATGAGGCGTAAGCGGCAATCTCAGCAGAGATTGAACGCTGGTTCCGCAAATAGATGTTTGAGCGGAACTTATCCCCAGATTTGAGGCTTATCCCCACACTTATCCACAATTCCCCACTACCCCTTCAGTTTACACCATAATTCCCCATATGCGCAAAGAAATATAGCCTCGGCTCTAAACCCTCTATTTATGAGGGAAAAAGCGCCTTGCGGCATAGTTATCCACATTGCCTGTTTTGATTGTTTTCAGATTGAATTCCCCGCTCGCGTAAGCTACTATGGGAAACAGCTGAAAAGATCATTGAGAAATGAAAATGTCTGCCGGAAAAACAACGCTCGCGCTGCTGATTATTCTTTTTGGATTCACAAAATCCGCAAAAGCCGAAATCAGAAAAGAAGTCGCTGCCGAAACCTATTCAGTGGAATTTGAAAACTTCCAATGGTACAAAAGATTTTATATCAAACTGAAAGGCTATGATTTTCTCAATTGGGAAGAGATGCTGATGACGGTCACAACCGAATATGATACGGAAACCGGCAGCCGGACCATCACCGGCGTATCAATCGCCCACGACGGAGATAAGAAATTCTTTTTTCTGGAAAAAAGCAGTGCGGCATACAGCGGATTCGTAGATGTGGATGGGCCGGATGCATTCACCGACGCCGGCATCAAAGCTTTTCTCGATATCTGGAATTACTTTTATGACGCGCGCACGGAAAAATTGGAAATCACCGTGGAGGAACTTATCAAAAACGATGATGATAAAAATATTTTCCGATGCGCCTTGCAGAAAGAAATATCCGCGGACAAAATAATCACCTCCACGGTTCCGCCGGAAAATAAAAAGAAATATTCCAGAATCGAAGCGACAGTCCTGCAATCGGAAAAACCGATGCTGGAGAAAATAACTTTTCAACTGAAAGGCGGCGAAATGATAACGCTTACCCGAAAACCGTCAGCGCCTGCTCCGGAGAAATGAGGCCGACGGTTTTTTTATTTTATCTTTGCAAATCTTCGATTAACCGAGTAAGATTATAAGCAGTTCGTACCACATTGGAATACCGATGAAAAAACTTTCTCTTGCGCTTTCCGCCCTCCTGCTCGTATCTGTTCCGATTTCTTCTTCCGCGCAAACCGCCACTCATTCGCTCACGTCCCATTACTCGGTGGAATTCGCCCATGTGAAGTGGTACCAGAAAGTCGCAATGTTCTTTCTCGGACTCAATTGGAGTGAATTCAGCATCCGGACCACCTTCAGTAAAGATGAAAAAGGCGGTGAAAAAGTTATCGAGGTGATCGCCTGGCCGGATAACACCGAAACTGAAAATCCAAAGGATTCAGAAATCGCATTCCGCCTGAATAATGACGAGCAGACCGAAAGCTTTCTGGATTTCGTGAAAAAAACCAAATTCAAATCCGCAGAAGTCCCTTCCCTGCTTGACCTCTATACCTATCTGTATGACGAACGGGAGCAGGAAATAAAATTTGATTCCGCCAATCTTTTTGAAAAAGAAGACGGAACAATGCACAGCAAGTTCACGAAAAAACGGGATACTGGCGGCAATACCGTTTCCATCCTGACCCTGAACGGATCCGGAGCGGAAAATGGCTGGGTTGAGGTGATTATGAAATCCGCTCCAGAAAAACACCTGGAAAAGATAACCGCCAAACTGAAGATCGGCATCATGGTAACCTTTACTCCCCTGAAAAAAGAGGAGAAAAAGGAAGATTAACCGCTTAAGTGCGGTTTTTTTCGCCCAAGTATTCAAACACGGCTTGACCGGTTTGTACTTGGGACGAATCCCCCGGAGCGGGGATATTTCAGTGGACCCAACAGGGATCGAACCTGTAACCTTTCCGATGTGAACGGAACGCTCTACCACTGAGCTATGGGTCCATTTCTATCCTCATTACTATAGATAAAAAATACCCCGAAATCAATCGGGGTATTTTTTGCTCTCCATTTCGTTCACTGCCACTGGCGAGCTGCTGATCGCTACTGGAGCTCTGCGGTTGCTCCCGCCGCCTCGAGTTTCTTTTTCAACTCTTCGGCTTCCTCCTTCTTCATGCCTTCTTTGGCGACTTTCGGGGCCGCATCTACGACATCCTTCGCCTCTTTCAGGCCAAGGCCCAATGCTTCGCGCAGCACCTTGATAACCTGGATCTTCTGGCCGCCTCCGTCTTTCAGGAGAACGTTCCAGGAAGTCTTTTCTTCAGCGGCTTCGCCCGCGCCGGCGCCCGCTCCTGCGGCCATGACCGGCATCGCGGCGGATACGCCGAATTTCTCCTCCATCGCCTTTACCAGTTCAGCGAGTTCGGTAACTTTCATCTCGCCGATCTTATCCAATAATTCTTTATATTTTTCCATAGTGATTTTTTATTAATTATTAAGCTTTCTTCGACTTTTCGTTCAACACCATCATCATCTGCTTCAGCGGCATGGTCAGCATCATTGCGACCTGGGCCAAAAGCACTTCACGCGACGGCAAGGTAGCAATCGCCTTGAATTCATTGGCATCCACCACCCGCCTATCAGAAGCATCGAACGCTCCCAATACTGCGAAATTGCCTTTCTTGCCCTTTATGATTTCTTTTGAAAATTTATGGACAATCGGCGCGACGCTGCTCAGATCGCCTTTTGAAAATACCGCGGTCATCTGCTCCTTCATCATCATCGGATCGAATTTAATGCCGAGCTTTTCCAAAGCGATATTCAGCAGGCGCTTTTTCACGACTTTCATATCGGCATTCACCTTCTTCAGTTCGCGGCGGAGCCTTTTGAAGTCCTCCACAGTGACGCCCTTAAATTCGGAAAATACCGCAGCCTTGCTGTCGTTCATGCCTTTGGTGGCCTGATCGATAAGGACTGATTTTTGTTTTTTTGTTAATGCCATAGTATGTTTATTTCTTTTTTTCGACCTTGATTAATGAACCGTGGGCGTATGTGCTTATTTTCAAAAAAAATAAGGCACATAGGCCCATAGACGCCGCCGGAAAACCGGCTGACTGAGATTATCCTCGGTAGGACTTACGGATGCCTACTGTCTACGGAACTCTATTATGGTACTGCAACACCGGGAGAAAGTCAATCCTGGCCATAAAAAAGCCGCCCCTTACTGGGACGGCACACGCGGAATGGCAACTTTGGTAAACACGACAGTCTCTTTGCCGCCTTTCAAGTGCAGTTCGAGCCGCAAGGCGTCATTCTCTTTCACGAGCCCTTTCTGCTGAAGCAGCTCAAGTTTCCAGCGGATATACTTATCGAACTTCTTTTTCAAAAGACGGATGCCCAGCTCCGGATGATCACTCCCTTCGCTTACGATGAATCGCTTCACGCCCTCATCAATCATCAATACGACCGGAAAATGCTTCGCAAGCCACTCGGTGAATTCCTCGAGCGCAAGATTCACGATGCCGAGCAAGGACTCGTGCGTATAAGGCTTCAGAACTTCTATCCTGTCGAAACAGCTCGTAAACGGTTCTGAAAAATATTTCTTCACGCCGTCCATGCCGCGCAGATACTGCTTCGGATTTTCACCCGCTGCCGCCGGCTGCTGATCATGTCCGGGAAGAAAGCCGAGCTTGGGCCGGCTGCCGTCTGTGGCATTGTCGAATGGAACGGAGTCATGGCACGTGACGAAGATAATCGAATTCGCGAATGAGAATCTGACCGGACCCTTTTCGCCGTGCAGCACCAGAAATCCTTTCTCAAGAATTTCCTTGATGCCTTCCTGCACCTCGGTCTTGCCGTCTTCAATGTGATCGAAAACCACGATGGAACGGAGATTCTCGAGAATCGGCTCTAGGTGCGCATGAGCCTGCGCCTCCTCTTTGAACTTCGCGACAAGCATCTTTTCAAGGCGCTTCTTTTCAGCGCTAACGCCATCGCTTTTCTTTTTATCCTTGCAATGCCGGAGATCCGGCAGATCCTGGATCTTATGCTCCAACTCTTTCCTTTCGTCAAACAGCTTCCCGTATCGCGCAAAAGCTTCCGCATGATCCGCGTGGCGCTGCTGCGCGTTCAGATCCGCCTGCTCCATCGCGCTCTTCCTGAATGTGTGTCCGAAAAATTGGCTGCAATTGATCGTGGTCATCCCCTCAGGATCATTGAACCAGAACTCCGCAAGCACCCGCACAAGCTGCGTCTTGCCGGAACCGGCTCCGCCGATCAGCAGAACGCTGTAGATTGGACGATTCTTCACGCGCAACGGCGACGCCGCGTGATCCAGGGCCTTGGCAAGTCTGCGAACCGCCATAGGCTGTCCCTTGATCCGGGACTCGGCGAATTTCACGAATCTCTGGCCGATGGGACCCAGCGAATCCGCATCCAATCTGAGCTCCTCTTCCATTGTTTTCTCCTCTGCAGTATTCAATGTGCTTGCACTCACTATATGCCCGCCGAATGTAAAAAACAAGGTTATTTTTAATCCGCCGACAACCGGAAAAAATAAGACGCGGATGTATTTTTATAAAAAAGGGGCCACTTTTCAGTGGCCCCATGCAATTTATTTATTCAAGAGCGTTCTTGAACAATTTTTCGCGGTTGATGGAGAACGGCTTTGCCGCGTACCGCCGCATGGTCTGATAATCCAGCGCCATGAACACCAGCGGGCCGTTCGCGAAACCGCCGACCGGAAGACCATACACCATCGAGAACACGTTCTGCTCGGAGAAGTCGATCTCTCTTCCGAAAGGTCCTTCTCCCTGCTGGCAGCCGGTCTTGATATGGACAACGCCGCGCGTGACGCGGACGCCGCCCTTATGGTCGTCGCCGGACAAATTACAGATCGGCAAGCCGATCTCGTAATGATCCATGCCTCTGCGCTGAGCCCGTTTCTGCGTCTTATCCATCGGACCCTGCTTATGTTTCAGGATCATGGAATAGCAGCTCCGGCCGTCGATCTTGAGCGCGCCGCGCCCTTCACCGAGATTGCCGTATTGGGGCGCGGTGATTTCCTTCATCACCGCATCCTTGAGCTGAGTCTTATTGACATCGATCAGATACCCCAGAAGAGCTTCTTTCAGACAATGCGTGATATAACGCGCGTCGGAAACATAGAAGCGAAGACCCTTGAAGGTATTCTTGTTATGATTCCCGGCGATATGCGTGATGACAGAGAACAATCCCTCAAAGGAAAGATTGGCTCCTCTGCTCCGCTTCAGGATGCGGACGAAATATTCCAGATAAGGAACCATCGACTCCGCATAGCCCTCGACCTGGTCGTTGAAATCCAGAACTCCGTCCCGGATCTTCTGTTCCAGCATCAGACTCATCGCCGCTTTGACCTTCTCCCGTTCAGTCATCTTGGAGGCATCCATCTCATGGAGTTTCTTCCGCAAG
>CAYUKW010000005.1:0-14146 GCA_964445395.1 uncultured Candidatus Saccharibacteria bacterium | reverse complement strand
TCTCTTCGGGCACCGCAGATGCGACGCCTCCCTCCAAAACCACATCGGGCTTCGCCTGCGAGCGCACGTCTATTTTCCAGCCGGTCAGTTTCGCGGCAAGGCGCACATTCTGTCCGCCCTTCCCGATCGCCAGGCTCAATTGATCATCCGGCACAAACGCCCGGGCTTCCCGGCGCGGCAGAATTTCCACGCTCGTCACCTTTGCCGGAGAAAGCGAATTCGTTATGAACTTCGCCGGATCTTCCGCCCACTCGATGATATCGATTTTTTCCTGTCCGAGTTCATTGCTGACCGCCATGACGCGGGTGCCGCGCTGTCCGACGCATGATCCGACCGGATCAACGCCTTGCGCGTTGGAAACCACCGCGATCTTGCTGCGGCTGCCCGGCTCGCGGGCGATGGATTTTATTTCGACGACTCCGTCATTAATTTCCGGCACTTCCAGCGCGAACAGCTTGCTGACAAATTGCGGATGAGATCGGGAAAGAATGATTCCCGGCACGCGCGACTCCTCCTGCACTGCCGATATATAGAAACGCATCCGATCGCCGACCGTGTAATGTTCTCCCGGAAGCGCTTCATTATAGAACATGATGCCGGTGGCGCGGCCGAGATCCACAAACACATTTCCGCGATCGTAGCGCTGGATCAGACCGCTGATGATTTCCCCGGCTTTGCTGCGGAATTCATCCAAAATGGAATCCCGTTCCGCTTCGCGAAGCCTCTGCAAGATGACTTGCTTGGCGGTCTGCGCGGCGATACGGCCGAAATCATCGTGCATCTCCAGCGGAAATACCAGCTCTTCTCCGAGCTGGGCATCTGTTTTGATTTCCTTGGCTTCTTTCAAAAACATATGGCGATCCGCATTGTAGCGGGGCAAAAGCCCTTCCTCAGGCTCAACTTCGGACGACGGCCGGTCCACGGTCCTCCGGTATTTGGACTGGACTTCCTCCGGCTCCTCTTCTCCTTCCTCGACGATGCGGACCGTGGTTTCATCAACAACAGTTTTCACTTTCCAGAACTTCAGCGCGCCGGTTTTCTGATTGAACTCGCAGCGCACCACGTCCCCTTTTTCGCAATACTCTTTCTTATATGCCGCGGCAAGGGACATTTCCAGCGCCACGAACACTTTCTGCGCATCCACGCCCTTCTCCTGGGAGATCTGCTCGACTGCTTTTTTTAATTCTTTTAAATTGAACATCTTTTTAATTTTTAATTTTAATTACTTTTAGCTTTTAAATCAGGCCTTTAATTATATCGGTTGCGTTATTAAATAAATATCCGCCAACGGGCGGACACATCAATATATAGATACTACACGATAAAACTTGTTTTGTCAACCCCCGCACCCAATGAAATCTGCCTGAATAAAAAAGCCGCCAGCGATGGCGGCTGAACAAAAAATTATTCAGAGTCGATTCTGTCCAGAAGCCAATCAGTCGCCCGATCAAAACTCTCGGTCACCATGGCGCTTCCCATGACCTCCAGAAGCCTTTCTTTTTCGCTTTTATCGCGGGCAATCCCTAATCGATTCTCCATCAGGTGCCCGAGCTCTTTATCTCCATTGGGAGAATCCCCGACCGCCAGAATATTCTCATACGGAACTCCGTACAGATCCGCGAATTCCCTGGAGACCAAACCTTTATTAAAAGGAAAAACAAAGGTTTCTTTCGAAAAACCGGTCACTGTTCCGGCGGCATCAGTGCCGATCTTCAGATCAGCGGAATAAATCTTATGCACGAGATGTTTCAATCCGTGATGCAATAATACTTCTTCGATGAATTGAAATACACCGTAAGAAATAATGGCCACGGGAACACCCCTGGCTTGAAGCTGCAGAAGGCAGTCCCGGACTCCGGCCCGCAACTGAACCCGGGAAAGAATTTCCCGCATCTTATGGACGCTAAGACCTGAATCAACGTAAAGCCTTAAGGAGTCCACCAGCCATTTTTCCTGATGCTTTTTTGTAAGCTTTCCGGCGCGCGCGAGCGCGAGATAATGCTTCCGCATCTTCACCGCCTTCTGATGGCACGCGGGAGTCACGCCTCCATTGGAGTCAATGACGTCATACAGCGATCCGTACGACTTGGAAATCAGCGTCCCATCAAAATCAAAGACAACCGCCCATTTCTTATCCATCATTCCTCCGTTATCAAGGTATGCAAGATATAATACATTTTTATTTATAGAATGTCCAATATCCCCACTCCGGGGGATTCGTCCCAAGTACAAACCGGCCAAGCCGTGTTTGAATACTTGGGCGAAAAAAATCGCCGATCAAATTGAGGCGATTTCAATTCCCGATTTTCAGCGGACGCGGCATCGCGTTTCCGCAATCGGGACAGATTTTTTCGTCAGCGCCGCAGATTGGATTGGCGCAGGGAATTTCTTTTTCCATAAAAACCCATTCGAGAGAACTGACTCCAATTATATACTATGCGCGGTTCATTAAAAACCGCTGCCGGAATTTATAAGCGAAGCTCCGGCAACAATGATAAGAATCGCGATGATCTTTTTCACTAATGTCTGCCGGCTCAAATCTTCTTTTATAATCTGCGGGAACCAAACCGAGAGAATGATTCCGTAGAGAAAGACAAAAACCGGACCGATGCTTCCCAGTACGGAAACAAGATAAATCGGAGCGAGAATTATGGAATAAAAAGTTAAAAATCTCGCGGCAATGTAGATCAGTTCGTTTAAAAATATGATCGACCAGATATCTTTTCCCATTCCGGCCATGCCGGTCATGAATTCTCCGGACCTGCAATATCTCCACGCGACCAGCAGAACCGCGCCGATGGTGCCGCCGATAAATTCATAAAAAAGCGAGTCCCAAAAATTATCCTGCGCGGTGATGAATTTGAAGATAATTCCGGGAACCGCATAGAGCAGCGCCGAAAGCATCACGAACCAGAAGAATTTATTGACGCGGAACAGTCTGGCGCTGAACCCCTCGACGGAAAGAATCAAGGCGCCGCCGAGGATCAGGAAAAATCCGGCTAACTGCGTCTGTGTCGGCACTTCATGCAAAAAGACATAGGACATTACGAGAATGAAAACCGGAATTACCTGAAACAGAGGCGTGACTCGCGAAGCGTCATCCAGCGCAATCGCGTAATAATACGGGAGCAGAGCTATTTCATACAGCATGCCGGAGAAGACAAGCGCCAGCGCCGAGGACGGATTGATCGCCGGAAAACCCCTGACCAGCATGATGGCAGCCGCGAAAATCAAGGAGGCTAATCCGCTCAGGCTGGTAAGAAACAGATAATCATTCACTTTCTTCTCAACCAGAAACCGGTCGACAAAAGCCGAAGCTCCGTATAATGCCGGCGCCAAAATGGAATAAAATATCCAACTCATACGTTAACGCACCTCCACGGTCTGATCAAAGCTGCTGTTGCCATCCAGATTTTCACATTGCAACGTATACGTCGTCGTCACCGGCGGAGAGACGCGCGCCGAACCGAATGTCCCTGCGCTCGCTCCGGTACTCGGCGTGATCGCGCAGGTATTCGCGAACTGGCACTTCCAGCTCAATACGGATTGCCGCTCAAAAACCGATTGCATGTTCAGCGTCGTCGGCAGCGCGGAAAAATCACAGACCGGCAATTCAGCGACTTTCACCAGAATGGATTGCGTGGTTGTTCCCAGCTGGCCGGAACACGTCAGCGTATAGGTCAGATCGCGCTTTGAAGAAGCTACGAAATTTTGCGAACCGCTTAAAAATTTATTGCCGTTCCAGTCGTCAGAAGCCGCGCAGCTGTCCGCATTATGGACGCTCCAGGTCACGGCATAATCCGCGGGCGCACCGAGGATGACCGCGTCCTTTTTTCCGTTCACCCGCAGATCGATGACCGGGGCGGTATCCGGAGGAGGAGGCGGATCTACCGCGACCGTAATGGAGGAAATATTGGAAACTTTCCCGTCAACCTGCGCCAGGCGAAGCACTCCATAACTATACACGCCGGGCTGATCATAAAAAGTGACTGATCCAAGATCTACCGCGCAATCTTTGACGCTCGCGGGATTGGCAATCCTGACGTCAAAAGTAGGCGTTCCCTGATTAAGATCGTAATTCCAGTCGCAGGCCCCGCCGTTGCTCATAGTTGCAGACCATCCGCCTTCGGAATCCCGTGACGCCCGCCGATCGCCGGTTACATCATAGCCGGCGCTGAGCCACACATGCGCTGCCTCGCCCCGGATGACCCGGATGCTTTTCGTGAAATTTTTATTATCCAAACTGATGCTCGCCTCGGCTACCGGCAATGTCACCGCTCCGGCGCCGCCGGCGGCCCCCAGGATGACCTTTACCGAATCGCTGCCAAGCCCGGGACAATACAGATTATAGGTATAGGTACCCGACTTTGTTAACGTAAGCGATTGCTGATCGGCTTTTGTCTTGATGCCAAGCCAGGAGCCATAGGCGATGCAATACTGATTCGCAGCCCACGATAACGTGATGTTTGCGGGAACTCCCATGGTCAGCGGACCCTTTTGGCCGTTCACCAAAAGTCCGACTTGCGGTTGCACGGCCGGGGCGGCAGTCGTTGTCTGTTCCTGAGGAATTTCAACCGGCGGAGCGGCCTGCAGCGTCGTGGAAGCGGCCGCGACGCGGATCGTCGCTGAATATCCGGCCAGACCGAGTTCGGGAAATTCTCCGGCCGCCGTGATGATGTAGCGGGTCGTGAATTTCGGCGAAACTTTCATTGAGCCTGTTTTTGCGACAACGCCGATACCCGGACTAATGGAAACCGCAATCGCATTTGATGATGTCCAGGAAAGCGTCGCACTGTCTCCGGCCCCGATGGTGTCCGGAACCGCTTTTATCGTGACCGCCGGCGCCGGCGGAATATTCCCGACATATACGGTTATATTTCTCGTTGCGGTTCCCTTGGTCAGCGACTGTGCATTGTTCGCGATCCCTTCGCACGAAAACTTGAATGTGTAAATTCCTCTTTGCACAAAATCATATGTCCTGCTTCCGTTCCGCGTATCTTCGGAAAACGCGCCTTTTTCCGGCGCCTTGCCTGAAAGCGTGCATTGCATATCCGGAGATTCTCCCTCGTAATTCTCCGAAGACCACGTCAGGGTGAATTTTCCCTGCTCCTGCACGCGGTCCGAACTGACCTTCAGATCAATAAGATCATTAATGAACGGACACAGCATGGGACCCCGCAATTCATACCGTAAATCGCACGAACCGCCGTCCGCGCGGTCAACCCGGACATATTTCTTCGTGCCATACGGACCGGGAGCGCTGCTCGCCATCAGGGCATAGCATGCGTCAGGACTTCCGCCGATGCCGAAATCAACATACGAAGCGCCATCCGCCCATTGCGTGAAACAAGCCGGCCGCGGAGTCGCCGCCGGCTGAATCTGCAGATTGGAATCAGCGGCGAGCGCAGCGACCGCGGTAACCGCAAGAAACGCAAAAATCGCGCACCAAAGAATAATCAACTGCCTCCGAGAAAGATACACAAATCCTCCGCGCATATATGTCATTATATTACCATAAATAAAAATTTCCGCGCGGGCATCCGGTGTCGACGCCGTTCACCGACGGAAAATAAAATAACCGCATGCAGCGGTTATGGTTCATATGATTCTTTCACGTGATGCCGGGGAATATAGGATTTTAAAATAGCGGTCTGTGCTCCGCTCAGGCGTTTCCAGACTATCCCCTCAAGGGAAAGAATATTTCTTTCGGGCACATCGCCGAATGCCGCGTGCAAAGCCTCGTGGAGCAGGGTCCGCGCCATCGTGGTCCGATTCAGATGCATCGCCGAGCTAAGGTAAATGACGCCATTTTCCAGATAACCGAAATCATATTCCGTCCTATCGCCATGCCGTTCCCGCAACATCCGTTTCACGTAGATACCTTCCACTCTCTGATTCAACGCATGAATAGCCCGGGAAAAAATCCAATCAGCCAGCCGATCGCCGCTGGTAATGAGCTTCCGCTGATTTCTTTTTCTGGTCACTCTCCCACCCGACAATACCAAAGATACTGTATTCACTCTATACCGGAAAAAGCGGGAAATAAAGCAATGTAAAACTACTTATCCACACTTACTCCACATTTTCAATATAATTTATTTCACAATGTTTAACTATTTCTGTCAATGGCATGGTTTTATCAAAAATATTCATTTCGCGCGGAACCTTTATCGTTATCGCAATCAAATCAATCCTCCACCCCCTGCTTTCATCGATTGATTCCGGATGGCCATTGGCATACATCGCGGCGATTTTTCTGGTCTTCCGCAATTTTGACTTATTCATATTGTCTTCCGGAGAAATTGAGTCCGCGGAGCTCCGCCCGGCATCGGTTTTCATGGTCTTCACCTCGACGAAAACCAATGTTTTGTCCTTCGCCTGCGCAATAATGTCCAATTCACCCCATGGCCGCCGAAAATTTCGCTCAATGATCTTAAATCCGCGATCCAAAAGATATCGCGCCGCGATTTCCTCGCCCAACCGTCCGATGGAAAGATTATTATTCATACACAATATGATTGCACGCAAATTGTTTCACGGCAAACATTTCAAATAAGGTTTATCGCCGGCCATTCATAAATAAAAATGTTTCACGTGAAACATCTCGTGCCAAATATCATAATAATTAAGAACAACGCCGGAATCCTTTATCTTAAATCGAATACCGATCAAACAGATGCTACGATTTGCCGGATACAACTAAATTATAGAAATAAAAGGAAAAAATGTTCTGCGTGGAACAATTCGATTCATATTTATCTTTCGGAATGATTCGTCGCCATCGACTGGGCATTCTATATATCTATAATATGATAAGCACCCACAGTCGGCGCCATGATACTAGTACCAATACGAACATCTAAACATCTAAATTGTTTTACGTGAAACATCCGGATTAAGATCAGGAAATGGCAACTGCTTTTGTTTCACGTGAAACAAATAATATAAAAATAACCATAATAAATCGTTGTTTCACGGCAAACATTCTTAATATCTTAATCTGGCCAAGAATTATAAATTATCATAATCTATCTGATTTTGATAATTTAGATTGTTCCACGTAAAAAAATCCAATTAAGTATCATATGTTTGGTACATATAATGTTTCACGTGAAACATTATTCCTAGACCAATAAGTAAATTAGTATATTGTTTTACGTGAAACATTCATATTTATTTCCGAAAAAGAATATCTAATACAGACTTATATTGTTTCACGATAAACAATCTGCAAGTTTTGTGAATGAATTAACAAATATGTTTTACACTTTAAGCGTGAAACATTTATAAAAGTTATTTATATCATATATATAGATACGGCAATCTATTAAAGTAATCTAATTGCGTTGCCGATTTGCCGATTGCCTTATTACGACAATACTAAAGTTGATAAATTATTTTAAAAGCATCTAATAATCTCCCAGTGGAACATATCTGTGAAACAATTTGTAATTCTGACCTATTGGCATAAAAAAGCGCCTTATTAAAGGCGCCTATAAATGTTTCACGCTAATGTTTCACGACTATCAAATAGCCATATTTACGCTTAATCTCAAGAAGATTGTCATATCTGTTGGAGTTTTCCTTATCCCGATCTTCCTCAATCTTCTCCATTTTCCCCTTATGCCAGACAGCGGCTGAGGTGATGGGTATGTAGATTCCAAAGAAACCAGCCCCGATCGCCGGCTCAATATCAGAAGGATATTCATTGCCAACGCTGAAAAAAGAAGTTGCCCGCCTGAACCGGCGCCTAATTCTCCTGAAAATGTCCCGATTCTTATCCCGGACAACATAATATGCGGAGAAATAACGCAACAAGCCGAGTGTCCGGAGCGCCTTAATCTTCTTCATTTGAACCCACCGATCACCCTTTGTAAGAAGCACGAGAATGTCCCCTTGCTTCTTAAGAAAGGGGAGCAGGGTCCGGATTTCCGGCTTAAAGTAGGGCTGGTATCTCTTGGCGCTCAAGTAGACCTCATAGCCGATCTTCTCCAGGTTCTTTGAAACCTCATGTGAAAATTTCAGATTCGCCTGCTGGCAGAAATATTCGTAGGCCTCCTGCAAAGAAAGAGGGAATCTCTCCATGGCATAATAGTAGGGCTTCTGCGTGACCGGATTGATGCGCCTCCGGAGGTCGGAGTCGATTTCCAGCTGTTTCTGCCGGAACTGGCTCAGTGTCGGCGCATGATCGCGCAAGTGGTATCTGACCATGAAGTGATATGCTTTTACGATCTTCTGGGTATACAGCACCGCGGTCCGCATCAGGGTATCGTCAAGATCGAAAATCCAGACATTGCCGGCCATGGCTGCCTCGTATGCAATTGACAATGTTCATTCCTCTCACTACCGTAAAACTTTTACCGATAGTTTGCAAGATATGCAGCAGGAAACTGACCCGGCGATACGCGGCTGATTTATTTTGTGCGCGCTGAGGGAGTTGAACCCCCGGCCCACTCCGTGTAAAGGAGTTGCTCTACCGCTGAGCTAAGCGCGCGAGAATATGTATCACTATACGTTGACGGCAAAAAATAATCAACGATAAAAAATCCCCTTCAAAAAGAGGGGATGGGTGATTCAGAGCTTGCGGAATTTCCTTGCGAAACTTAATCTGGCCTGGCCCTTGGATTCGCCTTTTTCATTTTCAACGAGCACGGTGACGATGATCCGGGAATCATTGATTTCGGAAATCAGCGCACGGGCGACGATTCTCCTGTCTGCCTCCAAAATAAACGGCTTAAAATAAAACTCATTGAGATTGGCCAGGGGAGTGATGCCGGGATTATCGGAATGCATCCGCGCCAGATACACTCCGGCAAAATCAACGATGATCGGAATCACGCCGCCCTGGATGACGCAGGTTTGGGAGTTTTCAAAATCAATCACGCAATCTCCGAGAGTAATTTCTTTTGAAAACTCCGAGGACTGCTCCGACAAACCGTCGAGCGAAATGGCGTGCTTCTTCCCACAGGGCTGCCGGTCATAATCTTTCTTCAACCGCTCGACGCGCTGCTCCAGAGTTTCGGTCATTGCGCCGGATTACATTTTCAAATTACCCCCTCACTCTAGGAAAAAAATACTGCCGCGTCAATATGCATTTTTACTGTGTGGGTCAGGATGGATTCGAACCATCGATCACCGAGGTATAAGCTCGGTGCTTTAACCGCTAAGCTACTGACCCGTTTAAAACTTACAATTATTTTAAAAGAGATTCAGGCGCGTGTCCATGGATTGACTAATATATTATAATATTGTATCCTATATATTAAGTTCACTGACAACCGAACAAAGGAGGAAGCCGCTATGGAGGCAGGAAGACTCGTAGAATCCGGAGAGGCATTCAAAGTCGATATGCAAAAGATGGAGCAAAAGATCGACGAAGACAACCGGAAAATCAGCAATTCTAAGGTGGAAGCCTTTTTCAAGAGATTCCCATTTCTCTCAAAGTACGCCAAAAAAGATCGGGTATCAGGAATAGCTGTTTTGCGCATTAAAGAAGAACTTCTTAGCGAATATAGATATTGCAGTTGCACGTTTAAAACACATAACGACTTTCTTCTTCTGGATGAAACCGGAGAAAAGTTGACGCACGTCGGAGAAATACTGGAACCGAAAAGTTTCTGGTGGCTGCCGGCGCCCCGCAGCCAGAATATTGGAGAAGCGCTCCATTATTTAGAGAATATCGGTAAAATACAGAAAGCGAAATTTGTCCTTTCCATACGCAGCTGCCGAGGCGAAATAATACTTTTTGCGCCCCCAAGGGGATTTACGATCTCCGGATGGCTGGACGAACAAGTAAGAGTCGCTTCAGAAAAACTTACCAGCCAACTCGAGAAAATTGATTCCGAAGCCAAGGAGTAAAATATTGGGAACTTCCTATAATTGGAAAATTCCACCCGTCACGAAAGTGGCGGGTTTTTTATTTTCTGAAAAAAAGATTGGAACTAAATACCTAGGGGCTTCAAGTTGAATTTCCCCACCACCGCGTTGAATTCATCCTGCTCCAGGGTTTCTTTTTCAATCAAGGTTGTCGCGATCGCTTCCAGAACCTTCCGGCGCGAAACAATCACCTTACTCGCCAGCGCGTACGCGCGATCGATGAATGACTTCACTTCTTCGTCGATTTTCGCTGCCACGACTTCGGAATAATTCTTTTCGTGACCGATTTCCTTTCCTAAGAATATAAGTTCATGGGATTCTCCGAATGTCTGCGGACCGAGTTTCTCGCTCATGCCGTATTGTGTGACCAATGCGTACGCAATCTTCGTCGCCTGGCTCAGATCGCTGGACGCGCCGGTGCTCATTTCTCCGAACATGGTTTTTTCCGCGACATATCCGCCGAGCGCGACGGCGATATCGGCGATGAATTGGGACCGGAGGCGCAGATGCATTTCTTCCGTCGGCAATTTCAGCGTATACCCGCCGGCGCGTCCCCGGCTGACAATGGAAACCTTATGCACCGGATCGGCATCTTTCAAACTCGTCGCCACCAGCGCGTGGCCGGCCTCATGATACGCGGTGATTTCTTTTTCTTTTTCCGTAATCACGCGGTTTTTTCGTTCCGGACCCAGCATCACTTTTTCTATGGAATCATACAGGTCATCCTGACTCACCAGCTTGCGGCCGTTGCGCGCGGCGAGAATCGCGGACTCATTCATCAGATTCGCCAGATCCGCTCCGGAAAATCCCGGCGTCCGCACGGCGATTTTCCGCAAATCAACCTCTTTCACCAGAGGCTTTTCTTTCGCATGGATTTTCAGAATCGCTTCGCGGTCCTTGATATCCGGCAGATCCAGAACAACCTGGCGGTCAAAGCGCCCCGGACGGACCAAGGCTTTGTCCAGAATATCCGGCCGGTTGGTCGCTGCCAGGACGATCACATTGGAATCGCGGTCAAAGCCGTCCATCTCCACCAGAATCTGATTCAGGGTCTGCTCGCGCTCATCATGGCCGCCGCCCATGCCGGCGCCGCGCTCGCGGCCGATCGCATCGATTTCATCGATGAACAGGATCGCCGGCGCGGATTTTTTCGCAGTCGCAAAGGCATCGCGGGTCCGGGACGCGCCGACGCCGACGAACATTTCCACGAATTCCGAAGCGGAGATATGAAAAAAAGGAACCCCTGCCTCGCCGGCGACCGCACGCGCGAGCAGTGTCTTGCCGGTTCCCGGAGAACCCATCAACAGGACTCCGCGCGGAATCCGCGCCCCCATATCCAGAAACTTCTTCGGATTTTTCAGAAAGTCCACCACTTCCTCCAATTCCTGCTTCGCTTCTTTCAATCCGGCGACATCCTTGAACGTCACGCGGTCCTTGAACGCATGGAACATCTTCAGATTGGATTTTCCGAAATTGAACGCCTGGTTCGCGCCGGTTTTCGCCTGGCGGAAAATAAACCAGAACATGATCGCGAGCAGTATGATCGGCAGCAGCGTCGGCACCAGGATGCCCATCCAAAAACGCAATCCCGATTCATCCTGAATATCTATTTTTACGGCGGTCAGCGCTTTCTTGTCAACGCCGAAATTGCTCAAGCTCTGCGTCAGTCCCGCTTCGGATTCTTTTTTCGCGACCGCCTGATCGCCATTCTTCAGATCAATCGACAAATCATTTCCCTGCACGACAATACTGGTCACCTCGCCGGAATTTATCTTCGCCACCAGTTCGCTGATGCTCAGCTGCGCCGGCGCCTTGGCGGTTTCAAATAATAATGAAAAGGTCACCGTAATGATCAGCAGCGTCAGCGTCGCCCAAAAAATATTTTTATAAAGTGTTTTCATATTAGAACCTATCTCAATAATAATCCCATAACGCGATACTAGCAAATTTTATTCAGAACTAGGCGCGAAGAGGAAATCGCAGCTATGCTGCCTTTCCGATGAGCAACGAAGTTATAAATAAAATTTGCGGTATCCCGAAGGGTTGCGGTCTGCATCGGAAATTTCTGCGTTATGCCTCCTCACGGTGGCGTTCAGCCACGAGCTCGTCGGCATGCCTTGAAATTTCCGATGCATCTTCGCAACGCGTTTGTGGATTATTATTGACATAGGTTCTTATGATACTAGAACCCGATAAGTATCGCAAAGTTTTCCATTCAAGATACTAGGACATAACCAGGCGGACAAATAAAAAAGGCCTCGTCGCTTTCGCGATGAGGCCCTAACCGGTTATAACGGCTATCCGTTCAGAAACTTATCCAGATTATCTTTGAATTGCGCGAAGTTTTCGGGAATTTCGATTCCCGGAATACGCGGCAGGATGGAAATGAGCTTGTCGGCGTGGTTCGGATACATCAGCCGGCGCTCGTGCACTTTCTTGACGTCCCAGACCGTCTGCCCTTTCTGGGACGTATGCTGGAATCCGAAGTGCGCCAATTCCGACAGCGCCACCCATTGCACGCTGAAGATTTCGTCGCCCTCGACCATCTTTTTTGAAAGACCGGCTTCAAGATCGGTCTCAATATAGAACCAGTGATCGATATTCTCCTGCTCGGCATCGCTTCGCCGATGCTTTTTCTGGAGCGCAACCAGCGCGACGACTTTCGTCACCCGCTTCGTCTGCGCTTCATTTTCGGTTTCCCGACAGAGCGTCTGTTCGAGCGTGGCGTCTTTTTCACGCATACCGCCCGGCAATCCGATGCCCGGAGGCTTGCCGATCCTTTCGGCCGCATTGTCGCCGCGCTCGGTAACCGTAAGCACTTCCCATTGGAAACCGCCTGCTTCGGATGCGCGCCTGCGAATCGCAAGACCGCGAACCGTATGGCGGAACTCCGGATCCGGCTGGCCGAGCTCTTTCTTCAGCTCTGCGCCGGTAACCCAGATTTCCGGCTCTGCAGGCTTTGCACGCCGGACATTTCCACACCAGAGATCCGTCAATGTCGTTACGAGAATCCCCGGCGCCGCCTCTTGCGGCGTATTCAGCTCCTTTATCTTCTGCGCCTGAAAATACGTCTGCGCATAGAGCGGAACCAGCTTCTTATACTCAGTCCGGTCATTTTTTCTCCGCCGGGCATCGTTCCGTAGGGGCATCATGCGGATGCACCGAAGCGCGTACAGATGCGACTCGTGATTATCCATGCTGCCGCAGCTTGCCAGCACATGGTACCCGGGTTCAAGCCCCAGAGAAAAAACCACGCGCCGAAAACAAGATTTCTGATTGACCGCAACAGCCACGAAACATCCGTTTTTGATCGGGCTTTCATTCTTCATCTGGATTTCGCCCTTCCGATGGCCGTCTTCCTCGCGCATGTAAATGCGCGTGATGGCCCGGGGGATGATCTCCGTTGAAGCGAAGTCCATCTTTTCGCGGATACCCGTGAATATGCACTGCATTCTCCGGATCTCGTCAGTTCCCCAGGAACGGACAAGCGCATCCAGGACAGACTGCATCTCTTCAATTTCGTGCGGATTTTTTCCCGCAAAACCCCTGGCGGAACGCGCCTCATCTATTTCGTGCCATTCGCGAAGCAGCATCTGAATATGCTCATCATCCGGATATGCATCGCGGACGCTGTCGCAGATCAGATTGGACATTTCCACCGCGCACGGCGTCTTACTGCCGAGCGGCGCGGTCTCATCCAATCCGACATACTGCCGGACATCGTCGACATCCAATTCCCGGCACAAGCGAGTGCCGATGATATTGAAATAATCCATCGGAAGAAGCGAGGCGAACGAAAACGTATCAGCCTGCTTTTCCTGAAGAAACGCGGATGCGGCCGGCGTCAAAACCCGAAGACTCTGCACGGCAAATTCCGCGTCAGCGGACTCATGATCAGGAAGCACCTTTTCCACAAACTCCTCCTGTTCCCATATGCAACTCTCAAGGAACTATTAAAAGAATTATATCTTAAATTTTATTATATGTCAAACATCGCTCTGCCATTCATTTCCAAAGAACCGGCCGTCAGTTTTTCCTGCGAAAACTGCGGCACTGCGGTCTCGGGCCGATGAGTCGCCTACGGCGACACCAAGCTCATCGGCCCTCCGACAGCTTCTTTGGAAATGAATAGCTCCGCCTTAAAAAATAAACTAAAATCAGACTGTCGGGACTGCGGAGTTTCCGCAGAAAAAGAATCCTCGCTCAAGAGAAAATACCGGACAAAAAAATCCGCCTGCGCAGGCGGATTTTTATCTTCGGATCCTATTTC
>CAYUKW010000004.1:0-15749 GCA_964445395.1 uncultured Candidatus Saccharibacteria bacterium | reverse complement strand
AAACACTGACGGTGAAGATTCCCTCTTCTCTACTCGTCCGAACATAGCTTCCCTCCTCTTCTTTTTGAAATGTACTGCTTCAATATATTAAAGCTAAATCAATAAACAGTCAATGAGACGTAATCTCTGATGTAATAAAAGAAATATACTAGCGCAAGCCGAAAAAAGGAGATACAATACGCCGCGCACGCACCGATAGGAATATTTTATTCTCTGATATAATTAAAGGTAACCTCCTTTTATATGCTCACCCAAGACGTCACGCAAAAATCATTTTGGGCTGTTACCGCAAGCGATGCCTTGGAGCTCCTGGAAACAACCAGCGAGGGCATCAGCGACGAGGAAGCGCAGGAACGCGCGGCACTGTTCGGGAAAAACCGGATCGCCGCACCGCGGAAAATCGCGCGGGTGAAGATATTCCTCAATCAATTCACGAGCCCGCTGATATTCCTTCTGCTGATTGCGGGCACGATTACGATCCTTCTCGGCGATTACCAGGATGCGGCCGTGATCCTTGTCGCTGCCGCCATCAACAGCCTTCTTGGATTTTATCAGGAGAATAAGGCGGAAGACGCGCTCGCGCATCTGAAAAGCTATATTGAAGAACGCGTCCGGATAATCCGCGGCAGCCGGGAATTTGAAATTGACGCGAAAGAACTCGTTCCCGGCGATGTGATACGCGTCGCGCAGGGAGACCGGGTGCCGGCGGATGCGCGGCTCATCTACATCAACGATCTCATCGTCGATGAAACGATTCTCACCGGCGAAGCGCTCCCTACCGTAAAATCGCTGGAACCGGTCAGTTTTCATGCCCCGATCGGAGATCAGAAATCCATGATCTTCAACGGAACCGCCATCGCGCAGGGATTCAGCAATGCGGTCGTCTGCCGGATCGGCGAAGAAACAGAAATCGGACGCATCGCTGCGTTCGTAAAAGACCAGGAACGCGAACAGACGCCGCTCCAAAAATCCATCATCAAGTTCAGCCTGGCGGCCACCGTCATACTCATCGCGCTGACATCGGCCATCTTCCTTCTGGGCATCTTCAGCGGCTATTCCATCCTGGATATGTTCCTCACGTCAGTCGCGATCCTGGTCTCCGCGGTCCCGGAAGGCCTGCCGGTGGCGATGACCGTGATCCTCGCCATCAGCGTACAGCGGCTCGCCAAGAAAAACGGCATCATCCGCAAACTACTCGCGGCGGAAACGCTCGGCAGCACCACGGTCATTCTTACCGATAAAACCGGCACGCTCACCGAAGCGAAACTGGCGCTTTCCAAAATATCGCTGTTCAATGCTTCCGGCCGGAACGAGGTCACCGATGCATTCGTGATGAAAATCGCAACGCTGAATTGCGACGTGATCATTGAAAATCCACACGAACCGCCCGACAGGTGGCATATCATCGGCCGGCCGCTGGAAATAGCCGCGATCAAAGCGGCTGCAAAGATGGGTATTCTCCCGACCGCCCTGAAAAAAGAAATGACGACGCTCAATTACCTGCCGTTCAATTCCGCCAATAAATTCTCAGCATCGATCTTTGCATATCAGAATAAAAAATATATGACCCTTCTGGGCGCTCCGGAAATACTCCTGAACATTTCCACGAAAACAGATGAGGACCGCCGGAAAGAGATATCCCAAGAGATCGATCGCATGGCATACGGCGGAGAACGCGTGCTCGGCATCGCGCTGAAGGAACTGCCGGCTTCGGCAAACCCCGAGAAAGAATTCTCAATGGCGGCAAAGCAGAAATATGACGGTTTTCATTTTCTCGCGACCATATCCTTCACTGATCCGATCCGCCACGGCGTCCGCGATACCATCCATCGCATCGAGCAGGTCGGCATCAGGACCGTCATCGTGACCGGCGACCATCAGGGAACCGCGGAAGCGGTCGCGAAAGAACTCGGATTCCCGATCAGCCGCGCAAACATCATCAACGGCGCGGATCTGGACATGATGACCGAAGAAGAGCTGCAGCGACGCCTGCCGAATCTCAGAATTGTTTCGCGCGTAAGCCCCGAAGGAAAAGTGAAGATCGTGACCGCATACCAAAAGAGCGGCGAGATCGTGGCGATGACCGGCGACGGCATCAACGATGCGCCAAGCCTGAAGCAAGCCGACATCGGCGTCGCGATGGGATCCGGAAGCGATGTCGCGAAAGACGTCGCAGACCTCATTTTGCTGGACAATAATTATCAGACCATCATTGAGGCGATCAATGAGGGGCGCCGGACGATGGAAAACCTGCGGAAAGTGATCGTCTATCTCCTTTCCTCGGTTCTTGATGAACTGCTCCTGATCGGCGGATCCCTGCTCTTCGGGCTCCCGCTGCCCCTCACCGCGATCCAGATTCTCTGGGTCAATTTCTTCGCTGACAGCTTCCCCGCCATCGCGCTCGCGTTCGAAGACGGCATCGACCATCTTCTGCAGCATCCCGTAAAACCGCGCGGCGCGCTCATCGACCGCCAGATGCAATTTCTGATATCGCTGACCGGCATCCCCACCAGCGCGCTGCTGTTCGGAATCTATTACTGGATGTTGAAATCGGGATTTGATGCGGCGCTGACCGGAACGTTCATATTCGGCGCGTTCGGAACCTACTCCCTCTTTCTGGTCTTTGCGGTCCGCAGCCTGCAAAAAAGCATCTTCACTTATAATCCGTTCTCCAATCCCTATCTCGTCGGCGGCGCCGGCATCGGTTTCATCTGCATGCTGGGCGCAATCTATCTTCCCTTGCTGCAAAAAACGCTTCACACCGTCGCATTGCCGCCGGTGTTTCTGCTGAGCATTCTTGCGATCGGCCTGGTCAATATCATTTCAATTGAAACAGGCAAATGGTGGTTCAACAGAAAATACTGATAAGTATGATAAACTAAATACACAAGTGAAAATCCATAAATCTAAATTATACTTTCGACTTTACAGACTTCATCTATGTCTACACCGCTCAACAAAACAATAAAAAAACTGATGCCGTCAGTCGTCTCAATCATCATCTCCAAAAAATTGGAAGAGATTGAAAAAGAACTTCCCGCGGAAATGACGCCGTTCATGCCGTTCGGCGTTCCGGAAATGCATATTCCGGAAGAAAAAATAGATTCCCGCGGCATGGTGCAGATCGGCGGCGGATCAGGATTCGTTGTGAGTCCGAATGGCGTGATTCTTACGAATAAGCATGTGATTTCCGACAAAGATGCCGAGTATGTCGTTGTCACGGATGACGGCAAACGATATCCGGCGGAAATTCTGGCGCGCGATCCGATTGACGATGTGGCGATTCTGAAAATAAACGCTTCCGATCTTCCCGTGACCGAACTGGGCGATTCCTCAAAATCGGAACTGGGCGACGACGTGCTGGCGATCGGCAACGCGCTCGGACTTTTTAAAAATACGGTTTCCCGGGGAATTATTTCCGGACTTTCCCGATCGATTGAAGCGAAGCCGGATCCCAAAGAACCGCCCCAGGAATTACGCGGACTGATCCAGACCGACGCCGCGATCAATCCGGGAAATTCCGGCGGCCCGCTGGTCAACCTGGACGGCCAGGTCATCGGCATCAACGCGGCGATCGTGTTCGGCGCGCAGAATGTCGGCTTCGCCATTCCGATCAATTCCGCAAAACGCGATCTCGAGGACGTGAAAAAATACGGACGCGTGCGGCGGCCGCTGCTCGGACTCCGCTATATCAACATCGACGAAAATCTCCAGCAGAAACTCAATCTGCCGGTCAATTACGGCGCGCTGGTCGCCAACCGGGGTCCGCATTATGAAGCAGTCATCGCCAACACTCCGGCTTCGGTCGCCGGACTGAAAGAAAAAGACATCGTCCTCGAATGCAATAAGATCAAACTGACCATGGACAAGACCATCCAGGATTTTCTGGAAGAACTGAACGTGGGCGATACGCTTGCAATGAAAGTGCTGCGCGACGGGAAAATGCTGGATCTGAAAGCCGAGCTCGCGGAACGGAAATAACCTCGCTCAGCCATTCTTTCCAAAGAACCGGCCGTCAGCTTTTCCGGCGAAAGCTGCGGCGCTGCAGTCTCGGGCTATTCAGTCCCGCTGAGCGGGACACCAAGCTGAATAGCCCTGCGACAGCTTCTTTGGAAAGAAAGCTTCGCTCCACGGGAAAATTAGTTGGGACTGCGGAGTTTCCGCAATGGAAAAAGTCCTCGCTCTAAAAAGATAATTGACATGCTTAAATGCTTTTAGTATCCTCTAATCAGAACAGCTTGATAATATAAGTGAGTCGGCAAATGCTGAAGCAAGTCTCTATTTCCGATCTGAAAAAGAACTGCGAAAAACTTTTCAAAAAATTGGAAAACGGCGAGGAATCATGTCTGGTCGTTATGGAAAACGGCCGTCCGCTTGCAGTCATTATGTCCTGGAAGCACTACAGGGGGCTTCGAGAGGCTCTTGCGCTCGCGGAACCCGATCTTGCAACGCGAGTTAAAAAAGCGCTGGAAGAACGCAAACAAGGACAACTTATGACCAGCGAGGGAGTAAAGAAAAAAATCGGACTTCCGCTAACGAAGAAAGAAAAAGAGATGCTGAAGAGATCAAAAAAAGATCTCAAAAACCGCCGCTTCAAAAAACTGACCTGACTATAGTTATCCGATACTAAAAACCGCATAAAGCGGTTTTTTTATTTTTATATCACGCCCTAATACGTATACTCATCAACCACCTTCCCGGCCGTATTGATCAGCTGTATTTTATCGTGCACCGGATCGAAGATATCCATCTGGTCGCCGGGCCATGCCCACCATTCGCTGGAAAGAAAATCGCTGTCGCGGCCGTAACGGTCGACACAGCCGACATAGTTGAATTTCCGAAGATACTCATGGCAGTCACTGTCATCAATGGGAATCGGCGGATTCGCCGACGGATTCTGACATGCCCGCAGGGAAGAGACATAATCCTGGCACTGGCTGCTGAAATCAGTCGTCTCGGAGCGCGAAACGGTCGGGCACGTGAGCGGAATCGACGGCGTGAATGGTGTCTGGTCCTGCAGATATCCCATGCATTTGTTCATCCGGAAATTTCCCTTGTCCCCGGTTGAGGAATACAGATTGACCCGGTCTCCGGACTTCAAAATAATGTCCGTCAGCGGACCGCCGAACGAATAAATTTCCTGCGCTTTCGGAATCGCAAAATATTTGCCGCTGCGGCTTCTCACGGTCCAGCCGGTGATATCGATGACCTGCGCCGCGCCAAGATTGGACGTCAGCACCAGCTGGGTATATTGCGGATACGTGGATGCAAGCGTGATATAGGAAATGGCCACCGGTTTCTGCGAATAGGAGGATGACAATGACAGATCAACCGATTGCCGGCTCGGCACGGTCCTGATCAGCGCATCGGAATATGAACTCACCGGATGCAAAATTGACGGCAACGGCACTTTGAAACTGGTCAGCTGCATATAGTGCGTTGACGCATAGAGTCCGACAGAGACAGCGGCGATCAGCAGGATTATTCCTATTATTTGATGGCTCATATATCAATAATTCTATATCATAAAAAATCGCCCCGCAAATGCGGGGGGATTTTTATGCCTCGATGACTATATTGATGAGCCGTCCGGGAACGAAAATTATCTTCGCCGGTTTTTTCTTTCCAAGATGTTCCTGGACTTTCTCTCTGGCGAACGCGAGCATTTCCGCATCCGCCTGGGTTATCGCCGCCGGAACCAGCACTTTGTCGCGTAATTTTCCGTTCACCTGGATCAGCAGTTCAATTTCAGCATCCACGGTCAGCGCCGCATCATAAGACGGCCACTTTTCCGCGTCCAGCAGCGAATCATTTCCAAATTGCTGCCAGAGTTCCTGACTGATATGCGGGGCAAACGGGAAAAGCAATTTGATGAACGACTGGCAATCGGCGACCGACAACTGATTTTTGTTCTTCTCCAATTCGTTGAGCAGGATCATCATCGCGCTGATGGCGGTGTTGAAACGGAACTGCTCGGTATCCGCCGTCACTTTTTTTATCGTCTTCTGCAGCAGCCGTTCGGCAGAATCCGGCAGTTTTATTTCCGGCGCGTTCTTTTTTGCGCGCGCTTTCCTGACGTCCACGGCCAGATTATAGATGCGATGCAGGAATCGGTTCAAGCCGATGATACCATCCGGCTGCCACGGCTTCACATCTTCCAGCGGACCCATGAACATCTCATATAAACGGAGCGAATCGGCTCCGAAACGGCTGATCATGTCATCCGGATTGATGACATTCCCCCGGGACTTGGACATTTTCTGCCCGTCCGGTCCGAGGATCATTCCCTGATTCATCAATTTCTGAAACGGCTCTTTCGTGGAGACGGCGCCGATATCAAACAGGACTTTGTGCCAAAACCGGGCGTACAGAAGATGCAATACCGCATGCTCGACGCCGCCGAGATACATATCCACCGGCATCCAATATTTTTCTTTGATCTTATCCGCAAATACGCCGGTGTTTTTCGGATCAAGATACCGCAGATAATACCAGCACGATCCCGCCCACTGCGGCATCGTGTTCGTCTCGCGCTTCGCCGGAGCTTTGCAGTTCGGGCACGGAACATTCACCCACTTCGCGATGCCCGCCAGCGGCGATTCAGCTTCTCCGGTCGGTTCGTAGTTCTTCACCTTCGGCAGCAGCACCGGCAGTTCCTGTTCCGGAACCGGAACAATTCCGCAGGTCGCGCACTTAATCACCGGAATCGGCTCGCCCCAATACCGCTGGCGGGAAAATATCCAGTCATGAAGCTTATAATTTATCTTTTTCTTGCCGTGCACGAATTCCACGATCCGATCCTTGGCGATATGGTTCGGAAGATTGTCATACTCGCCGGAATTGATCATCACGCCGTCCCCGGTAAACGCCTCTTTGAGTTCCGGATTTTCTTTCCCATCCGGTGAAACCACCTGCATGATCGGCAGATTGAATTCTTTCGCGTGCGCAAAATCGCGCTCATCATGCGCCGGGACCGCCATCACCGCGCCGGTGCCGTAATTTACCAGCACATAATCGGAAACCCATACGGGAATCTCTTTTTTCGTGAACGGATTGATGACCGTGATGCCCCGCACTTCCGCGCCGGTCTTGGCTTTGACTTCGGCGGTCCGTTCCCGCTCGGATCGGTGTTTCGCCGCATCAAGATATTCGCTCACCGCGCTTTTATTCACGATGCGCGCGCTCAAAAGCGTGATCAATTCATGCTCCGGAGCGAGCACGATATACGTCACCCCCGGCAACGTATCCGCGCGGGTCGTGAACACCTTCACTTTCAGATTGGAATCGGAAACCGGAAATTCGATTTCCGCGCCTTCGGATTTGCCGATCCAATTTTTCTGCATCTCCTTCACTTTCTCCGGCCAGTCCAGCATCACCAGATCCTCCAGCAGGCGCTCGGCATAGGCCGTGATCTTCAGAACCCATTGTTTCAGATTTTTCCGCTCCACCAGCGTCCCGCACCGCTCGCAGCGATCGTCGATCACTTCTTCGTTGGCCAGCACCGTCTTATCGGATGGGCACCAATTCACCGGCACTTCGGCCTCATACGCGAGCCCTTGCTTGAACAGCTGGAGGAAAATCCACTGCGTCCATCGGTAATATTCCGGATCGGTCGTATTGATCTCGCGCTGCCAGTCATAGCTGAATCCCAGGCTGCGGAGCTGCTTGGTAAAATTTTTGATATTTTTTTCAACCACTAGGCGCGGATGCACTTTCATTTTGATCGCATAATTTTCCGCCGGCAGCCCGAACGCATCCCAGCCCATCGGGTGGAGCACATTTTTCCCGTTCATCCGCTGATAGCGGCTGATGATGTCGGAAGCGGTATACCCCTCCACGTGCCCGACATGCAGACCCTCGCCGGATGGATACGGAAACATGTCCAATACGTATGATTTCGGCTCTTTTGCCCGGTCATCGGCATGCCAAACCTTAAAATCATCCTTTGCCCAGATTTTCTGCCACTTGGATTCTATTTTTTTCGGATTATACATAGTAAAACTCCTCTTTAAAATACCAGTAAATAAGCCTTCAGAGAAGAGCGGATTGTGGACAAAAGGTCGCTCGCAATTCTTATTTACCTAATGCCACCGGAGTTCGCTTGCTCCTGCGGCAAGCGCCTCCTACGCCTCACCGCGATTTTTCCCAGCCATCATTAATGACTGGGAAGCCGAGCAAATCGCGGTTCCGGAGTTGCCATAAGGCAAATAAAATTACTCGCTTATGCAGAGAATTTTAAATTTTGAAAACTCGCCTCGAATTTTCATACACCTGCGCGAGGAGTGCATCAGCTCCGATATTTTTTATCCCGGCAACCGCTTCCGCCGTTTCGCGGATGAATGAGGGTTCGTTGCGTTTCCCTCGTTGCGACTTCGGCGCGACATACGGACAATCGGTCTCCAGCAGAATCCGGTCAAGTGGAATATATTTTATCGCTTCATCGTAATCGCGCGCAAACGTTATGACGCCTCCGAACGTGAAATAGAATCCCGCTTCCAGCAACTTTTTGGTGATTGCCAGGCTGCCGACATAAAAATGCACAATCCTTGGAATTAGGAATTGGGAATCAGGAATTATGGACAATAAATCCTCGTATGCGTCGTCAGATTTCTTCGATGGCCGGCAGTGAATCATCAGCGCCTTACCCAGTTCTTGCGCCAATTCCGCCTGCTGGAGAAAAACTTCTTTCTGCCTTTTCTTAATTCCTGATTCATTATTCACGATTCTATAATAATCCAGTCCGCATTCCCCGATTGCGACGACTTTCGGATCGCGCGCCAATTCCCGCAGCCGCGCGATATCAAATTGTTCCGCAGCCGCCTGCGCCTGTTCGTTTTTGTCATGATGCCAGCTTGCCCCGCCGAGGCGCGGGTCGCCGCTCAGATGGCTCGGATGGAATCCGACCGCGGCCCAGACGGTATCGGGATTTTTATGCGCAAGAACGATGCCGGCCTCGGAGGTCGAGACCTGCGTGCCTACGGCGATTATTTTTACATGCGCATCTTTCGCTCTTTGCAGGATTTCTTCGCGATCAGCGTCATATGCCGGAAATTGCACATGTGAATGCGCATCGATTATCGGAATCAGCTTATTTTTATCCATAAGAAACATTGTAATACAACCATCCACAGAAAAACATTGCAAAACCGTCCATAACGGCGTATATTCAGAGGAGTCAGGAAAAAGGTGGCGTCCAATGGATGAACATTCATCCATCAGTGAACTCCTTAAAAAACTTTCCGCGCAGTTGGAAGGCGACGAATTGCTTTTTGAACGGCTTCCTCGCACTACATCCCCGGCTGATGACGAAAAGTTGTTACGATTTTTAACCGCTGATTCATCTCTTCTGCTAAAATCAGCTTTTTGTTTTGAGCCGCCATACGAGAACAGAGTAGTGGCTCATTTTGGAAGCAAAGTTCTGATGCTGGTGCGGCGCATTAAAAATTCGCCGCGCGCGATCGCCATCACGCTGATCGTCAGCGTCAGCCACGATTCCAATGACGCGTATCCAAGGAAACATCTTTCAATCGTAATCTCAACCTTCGATCTTCTGCGCACCATACCGAGCATCCGCGATTTCCCCCTTCTGGCGACCGACATCCCGCTGGCTGATCAGGAAATCTGTTTCGAAGGAAGCTATAAAAAACCGCTGTACGGCAAATGGATGCAGTATTTCGTGAATATTTTTCCCCGCCGGAAAGCGTGGCGCACCAAAAAGAAAATCTTTGAACAGTTGGAAGTGATCGAGGAATATATGCGATGGATGATCCGGGAACGACTCTCGACATTCCTTCAGGATTAAGAGCTCCCGCCATGATTGTGGCGGGTTTTTTATTTCATTGACACGCGATTCCCCATCCCCTAAAGTGATACCAGCTCTCTTCATAATAGGAATACCAATGGGATTCAAACTCGCCATCTTTGACTGGAACGGCACGCTGCTGGATGATCTGCCGATCGCCTATGGAAGCGTCCTGGAAATCTTCGGACGGTACGGCATACCGCCGCCATCGATTGACACGTATCGCGCCGAAATCACCACACGCTTCATGGATTTCTATCGCGCGCATGGCATCCCGAAAACCGCGACACCCTACGATCTCAACGCCATCCGCAAAGAATATTTTGCGATTCATGGATATCAGGCAGATCTCCATGTGAACGCGAAAGAAACCCTGATGCTCTGCAAAGTGCTCGGCATGCAGGTCGCGATCGTCAGCGCGGAAATCGCCGACGTCCTCGAACAAAGAGTCCGCGATTTCGAATTGACGCCGTTCATCGATCACATCGCCGGCAGCGCCTACGACAAAGAACAGGCGCTGATTGCGGCGCTCGACCGCTTCGGCGTCCCCGCCGAAGAAGCGTTTTATCTGGACGACACGTTCGACGGCCTCATGGCCGCCCGGAATGTCGGCATCATCACGTTCGGTTTCTGCGGCGGCTATGGCACTCGCGATCGGATCCGCGCGGCAAAACCCGATTTCCCCGATATCGCTACGCATAACGATATGGGACGCATCCTCGTCCGGGGAGGTGTCCGATGATTGTCATCGGCCTGGTCGGAGAAAAAAGAGGCGGGAAAGGAACTTTCACGAATCTTCTGCGGGAAGCATTGCCAAGTAAAAATATCGTCCGGATCGGTTTCGGCGATATCATCGGGGATTTATTGGATATTTTAGGCAAACCGAAAACCCGCGACAATATGCAAAAATTGCCTGTAGCGATCAATTCGGTTTTTGGAAATTCCACCATCACCGAAGCTATGCGCATCAGAATTCAGAAACTTGCCGCCGATATCGTGATTCTGGATGGCATCCGACTGACATCAGACGTGGAATTATTGAGAGAATTCAGAAAAAATTTCCTGATCTATGTGACCGCAAATGTAGAAATCAGATATGCACGGGCACGCATGGCGGCTGAAAAAATTGGAGAAAATTCCATCAGCCTGGAAGAATTCAGGAGACAGGATAACGCAGAAATAGAAATGCTGATTCCCCAGATAGGCCTGAAGTCAGATTACATCCTCGCAAACAATAAGGCGCTTGAGGATTACCGATGGCATATCGAAACAATCAATAAACTTTTTATCACACCCTTAGAATGATCATTCTAAGGGTTTTTTATTTCCCATCCTTTTTCTTCATCGCCTTGATGAGCGCAGCCATATCCGCCGGCATCGGCGCTTCCAGATCCATGCGTTTGCCGTTCGGCGCGGTGAATTTCAAGCGATACGCATGCAGCATCTGGCGCTGCATGAGCTCTTTCAGCAGTCCGTGATCTTTCTGATTTTTGGCATGATACATCGTATCGCCGACTACTGAATGTCCGATAGCGTTCAAATGCACGCGGATCTGATGCGTCCTCCCGGTTTTCGGCGTCACTTCCAAAAGCGCAAAACCATCTCCTATTTTATTCTTTATCTTGTAATGCGTTTCCGCGCTCCGGATGGATTTTTTTCCGGACGTATCCAGATGGCGCACCGCAACTTTTTTCAGACGATTCAGCGTGGATGGCCGGATCTGAAAATCAATCACCCCTTTCTTTTCCGCCGGCACGCCCTCCACGAGCGCGAGATATATTTTGGAAACCGAATGATCCAGAAACTGATTTTTCAGAAATACGAACGCGTCATGATTTTTCGCAATGACCATCAGTCCGGATGTGTCCTTGTCCAGACGATGCACGATTCCCGGACGGAGCGTGCTCTCGCCCACATGAGCGATATCCGGGTAGCGCGCCACCAAAGCGTTCGCCAGCGTATTCCGATGCTGCCGCGGGGTCGGATGCACCACGAGTCCGGCCTGTTTATTTATGACGACGATATCATCATCTTCATATACGACATCCAGCGGAATGGTCGGATCCGGCTCAACGATGAATTCTTTTTCCGGCAGCAGAAATCTCGCATCCTCGATGGAAATTTTGTCTCCGATCTTCAGCCTGAATCCCGGTTTCCCGATCACGATTCCATTCACTTTGATCGCCCCATCCTTAATAAGCTTCTGAAAGCGGGTGCGGGAAAATTTTTCCAGATGCGCGGTCAGAAATCTGTCCAGCCGCTCGCCTGAAGCCTCAACAAGAAATTCCATATTATTTTTCCAAACGGGGGAAAAGATTGCCGATCTTGGTGGCGCGAATTATGTTGCCGTCCCGCGCGATTCCTTTTGATATCCTGCCGCTTGTCTCGGGTAAAAACGGAGACACCAGCACCGCAAGCGCTTCCAAAATCTGCATGGCATTGGAAAGGCTGACTGTCTTTTGTTCCGGCGAAACTGATTTATCCCACGGCTTATGATTATTCACGTATTGATCCCCGAATTTAAGCAGCTCCCAGGCCGATGCAATGGCTTCATTCAAGCGGAATTCGCCGACTTTCTTCGCAACTTCGCTTCGCGCCGTCTTGATTCTGTCCGCCACTTCGGATTCCAGCCTGTCCGCCGGCAAATCGCCGATCTGCGCGCCGAGCGTCAGTACGCGAGCCGTAAAATTGCCGAGTCCGTTCGCCAAATCGCCATTATAACGCTCCGTAAACTTTTCATAACTGAAATCGCCGTCATTTCCGGAAGGAATTTCGCGCAGCAGATAATATCTGATCGGATCGGCTCCGTACTTCCGCACCAGTTCGAACGGATCGATCACGTTGCCGATGGATTTGGACATCTTTTCTCCATTGACGAGAATATGTCCGTGCACGAAAATCGCTTTCGGCAGTTTCAGCTTTGCCGACAGCAGCATCGCCGGCCAGATCGCCGCGTGGAAACGCAGAATATCCTTGCCTACCAGATGCACATCCGCCGGATGCGCTTCCCATTCGGAAATCCCTCCGTAGCCGCTGATATAATTGGAAAGCGCATCAGCCCAGACATACATCGTCTGTGTCGCATCTCCGGGAACCGGAACGCCCCAGGACAGATCTTTTGAAGGACGGGAAAAACTGATATCCTCCAACCCTTCTTTCAGGAGCGACAGGATTTCATTCTTCCTCGTCTCCGGAACTATCCGTAATTCATCGCTTTTGATAAGCGATTCAATCTCTTTGGTATATTTGGAAAGCCGGAAAAACCAATTCTCCTCCGAGATCAGTTCGGGTTCTTTTTTATGATCAGCGCATTTCCCGTCAATCAGATCTTTCTGCGTCACGAACGCTTCATGGCCGACGCAATACAGTCCCTGATAGGTTTTCTTATACAGATCGCCCGCCGCTGCAAGCCGGCTCCAGATTTCCTGCGCCACCGGCCAGTGCATCGTCCGGTCGGACGTGCGGATGAAATTATTCCAGGACAGATTAAGCGCCGTTTTCAGTTCCCTGAATTTCTCCGAATTCTCATCCACCAGTTCCTGCGGAGTTTTGCCTGCCGCAGCCGCCGCGCGGGCGATTTTCGCCCCGTGCTCATCCGTGCCGGTCAGAAAATACACCTCATCACCCTGAGATGCATGGAATCGCGCGATTGCATCCGTCTGTACCGATTCCAGCGCAAAACCGACGTGCGGCGCCGCATTCACATACGCGATAGAGGTTGTGATATAAAATTTGTTCATACTTTCAGATGGATTCTACTAATATAAACAAAAAAGAGCCCGATGTACATCGGGCCGCTGCGCTAGAGACTGAACGTTGAGGCTTTTCGCCTGGTTTTTTCCATTGACCAGCCGTCTATCATTTCCTGCAGCATCACGGTCATCGGAACCGCAAGAATGACACCGATCACGCCGAACAGCCTGGCGCCGACCAAGATCGAAACAAGGATCGCCGCGGGATGCAGGCTCGTCGTCATCCGCATGAAAATCGGCGTAAGTACCAGGCTTTCAACCTGATGGATCAGAAGATACAGCAGAAACACATATATTCCCATCGTTAATGAGGTGGAGAGCGCGATCAGGAATGCGATCGCTCCGCTCAGAATCGGACCGGCGAACGGGACGATCTCCAGAACCGCGCTCAGCAGTCCGAGCACGAGACTGTATTTGACTCCGATGAACCAGAGGCCGACGAATGCGGACAGGCCGATGCTCAAACTGAGAAACACCTGGCCGTACAGCCAATTGCCGATTTTTTTCCGCGTCTTGAAATACACGTCCAGAATCCTGTCTTCATAGCCGGACGGCAGAACCGCGATCAGGAATTTCTCCACGCCGTCGCGGTCGACGGTCAGATAGAATGAAAGGCCGAATGTGGAAATCGCGAGCGTCGCGCTGCCGACAAACTTGGAGACGATGCTGGCAAAGGAAATATCGCCGCTCAAAAGAACATTGGTAAGATGCCCGAATCCTTCATTGATGATAGTGATCACCCGCGCGGCTTCCTGTAGTCCGAGCGCCGGAATGCCCACGGTGCCGATATTCTTCAAGAGCACGGTCAATTCGGAAAGCGCGATCGGAACTACCGCATACAGGATAAGCGCGAGCGTGAAGATGATGACGATAAAAATACCGAGCGTGCTGACGATGCGGGGAATTTTTTTCTTCTCCAGCCAATTCACCGAAGGATCCAGCGCGGAAGAAATGACAATCGCCAGAAGCACCGCAATCCAGATGTCCATCGCAAGATACAGCACGCTGAAGAGAATCAGCATCCCGGCGATGCGCCACAAACTGGTCCATGTGATATCGAAACCTTTCTCCATATATGATTATAGTATCGCAACTATACTCCATTTACAACGCGATAACACGCTCAATTGTTTCTGGCAAACAAAAAATCGGCGCTCATTCCGGACAAACCGCCCCTAGTATCCCTTTAAAATATTTTCAAATTCCTTTTTGTCCTTTGAGGGTCCGATCATCGCCAGATTGAGATGCCGGGAAACCATCAGGTCTTTCGCCACCTTCAGGATATCTTCCGCGGTCACCGCCTCGATCTTTTTCACCATCTCTTTCGGGGTCATCAGTTTTTTATGGAACAGCTCCTGATTGCCGTAAAATCCGGCGATCTCATCCGAAGATTCCAATCCGATCATCATCGTGCCGGTCAGATGGTTCTTGGAACGCTGCAGTTCATCGGCATTCACTTTGGTGGTCGCCATGCTTTTCAATTCTTCCAGAATCGCGGTGATGACCTGCTGCGCCCGCGTGTTATCCAGTCCGGCGGACACCGCAAAAAATCCGTGATCGGTGAAAAAATCCGCTCCCGCGCGCACATAATACGCGGCGCCCAGTTCTTCGCGGACTTTCTGGAACAGCCGTGAGCTCATGCCGCCGCCGAGGATATCCCCCATCACTTCCAGTGCGTACCGGTGCTCATCGAACATATCGAACGCGCGGAATCCCATCACGATATGCGTCTGATCCGATGCCTTATGGTGCAACAATACTTTCGGCGCAGTCTGCTTCTCGATGGTCTTCAATTTTGAAAATTTCCTGGTCGCGGGAACGCCGCTGAACGCCTTCCTGATATCGCCGAGGATTTTCTTTTCATTGAACGATCCGGCGACCACGACAGTCGTCGCCTGTGCCACATAATGTTCACTCCGATATTTCAGGATATCCTCGCGCGTCAGCGATTTGATCACTTCTTTCGTTCCGCCGACATCCCAGCCGGCCGGCTGATCGCCATACAGCAGCTCAGTGAACAGGTCGCCGACTTTCCGCATCGGCATATCCTCGTACATATTCAACTCTTCGATGACCACGCCTTTTTCTTTCTCGATTTCTTTCGCATCGAACACCGGATTCACATAAATATCCGCGACCACATCCAGCGCGGTATCCAATTTTTCCTGCCGGACTTTCGCGAAATAGCCGGTCGC
>CAYUKW010000003.1:0-16945 GCA_964445395.1 uncultured Candidatus Saccharibacteria bacterium | reverse complement strand
ATGAGGATGCCCAAGTTGACTGGGGCGGGGACGAGGATGGCGCTTCCCACGCTGATAATCGTGCCCAGCGCAAGAAGGATCGGATTGAGGTAATCAAGGATGCGCTTCAGCGCTTCGCGGAGATTGATTCGGCGTATCGCTTCGATGCTGAATACGGAAATATCCGGGGAAAGCGCGATTTCCAGATTCAGGACCTGGCCGATGGATGCGATGGTCAGGGTCTCTGTTTCAAATGTTCGGAATCCGGTTTTGGAAATTTTCAGATAATATCTGCCGATTCCCGCCATTTCCGTGAAGCGCCCCTCGATGTCGGTGAGCTGGGTATCTTTCAGCTTTGTGAAGTCCGCGTCATAGATCTGTATCAGCGCGCCGCGGATCGGCGTGCCGGTCAGCTTGTCAAAGACGCGACCCCACGGTTTCCGCCGGCGGAAGCGGATCAGTCCGAACAGCCAGAAGCGCGCCAGGCTGAGAAAATCGAGGAGGCTGGTGATATTGAATGCCGCGCCGGCGCCCGAAGCTGATGCGCTGACGCCGATCAATGTCGCGTTGGTCGCGGCCGCGGCCACGGTCGCCGGTGTCACGACTTTTCTCACCGCCGATTGCACGACCGCGTTATTTTGAAGACCGGTGACGACGCTTGATATCTGTCCTCCGATTGCCCTTATTTTATCGCCGAATACGAATTGCTTTGTGAGTTTCAGGTCGATCGGTTCCGCAGCATCAGCATTTGAAGAAGTCCATGTGATGTCATAGGATCTGCCGATTACCAGCGTTTCGCCGCCGCGCGGATAGGTAAGCCGGAGCGAAGAAGGTCCTGCGGCATATGCGGTAAGCGTCGGCGTCCAGAATGAAAGCGGGGAATTCTGCTTGAGCGCGCTTGCGGTTTGTCGAGAAGTCACATTGAATGGCCCGCTCGTGTCCTTGATTTCGGGATGATTTACGAAAGAAACCGTGATCGTATAACCGCCCCCATCACCCAGTTCGAGAGTGGGCAGTCCCGGTTCACTGAAAAGAGAATTGCCCGTGTTCCATATATAGGATCCGCTATTTGATATGTTGCGCTCGATATAGGCTTCTCCGGAAATTCCGCTGGCACCGCCGCGGAAGATATCAATGATGCCGCCGCCGATCGAGTTTGCGATGGAGCCGATGCCGCCGGCGATGGCGCCGCCGGCTTGCGCCGTTTCAGTAAATGCCTGTTGGATATTTTGCACTGTTTCCTGGATTGTCGGAGTCGGTTCAGGAGTCGGAGCCGGTGTAGGTTCCGGCGTGGGCGCCGGCGTCGGTTCAGGTGCGGGCGCAGGAGTCGGTTCAGGCGCGGGAGGCGGCGGCGTTTCTGCGGGCGGAGGAGTCACGGTTTCCATCGGTGGCGTCGGGTTTGAAACTCCCGTGCCGGTGCCGCTTCCCGTGCCTCCGCCACCGGTACTGGTGGTGCAGGTGGAACTTTGCGGAGTGATGGTGACGACGACAGGACTTACAAGACTTGCTCCGTTGAGAGTGACGGAAGATTCCGTATCCGAGCAGGAGACGGTGACGAAACTCAATCCTGTGGGGGAAATGGACAAATCCCGCCGGTCTGCGGAGCTGAAGGTGACGCCTTGGCCGCTGTTGATCGTGACATCGATGCTGCCGCCGTTGAAATCGATCTGATCGAGCACGCCCGTGCTGTTTTTCACGTCAAGAAGAATTCCCCCGACGGACAATTGGACTGCGCCTGCATCGAGGCTGGTATCGGCGGATGCGATATGCGCAGTGCTCAAAAGAACGACAAGGACTGCGGCATACCGGGCGCGTGAATAGGTGAACATAGATCAGGTTCTTTCTTAGTCAGTATATCAAATTCGGATGAAAATAATATCGTCTGTGAATAACTTTTATTTTTAATTCGTCCGCAGGGGCGTATACTTTTGATAATGTTTAAAAATATAGGTTTTTTTATCGTGGTGGTAATAATGGCATCGCTCCTGGAAACCGCGTTCGCTGATTTTCAGTTGCAGGCCGGGCAAGTGCAGTTAAATGCCGGCGGAATCTTTCTGGATGTGGAGCAGGATTCCACCATCGACAATATTTCTTTTGACCCCGCCAGTTTCACGGTTTCAATGTCCCCATCGCAGACGTTCAAAATCAGCTCTTCCGAGAGCCGGAGTTTTACCGTGTCGCCATTTGCAGATACGACCGTGACCTGTCCTGCGGGAAAGTCGGTGCTGACCATTACAATGCCCTCGGTCGGAAGTCCGATTGATTTTATGGTCGCTCTGGGAGCGCCGAATTCGTGCGTTCCCTTGCCGCAATCCATAACGTTGTCCATTTCCGATAACACGGTCGGTTTTGGCGCGCTTTCCAATGAGGCAGCCCGGTATGCCACGGGCGACACCGAGGGTTCGGCGTCAGATGCCGCAGATGCTCATACGGTTTCCGCGTCCAGCAATGCGCTGGGCGGATACGTGATAACCGTCAATGGCGCTACGCTTACGAATGTGGGCAACAATTTTTTAACGATCAGTCCTATCGGCGGGGTGGCTGCGGCGTCTTCTCCCGGAACGCCGCAATTCGGCATCCGTCTTATTAAAAATTCCGGGACTGGCGCGGTCGATGCGCCCTACAGCGGCGCAAATTGGGCGCTCGATGTCGCGGGGTTTCCCAGCCGGGTCGCTTCGGGAAACGGCGATGATGTGACGACGGTATTCGGCGTAAGATACATCGCTAATATCTCCGGCGGGACTGCGGCCGGTAATTACAATACTGTTCTGACCTACGCTGCAACCGCCACATTTTAATTGATTTATCTGTAAAGCGAGCTTATATCTCTTGTGGAACTCCGCAGGGCTGATGAGCTTGGCTCCGCCGACAGGCGGATCAGCAGCCCGAGGCCGTAGCGCTACGGCCATCCGCAGGAGATGGCCGATAGCCGGTCCGCGAGAGATATGGGCGAGCGTAAGTTATGCACAGATAATCATTTGCGCCGGTTACTCGTACTGCTATAATTAAAATTAGTTTTATTATTTACGAATAATAAAGTTCGTTCAGAGTTGTTAGTTATTTTTTTGATAGTCGATCATTAAATGAATAACTAATTAAATTACTAACTAAACTATATTATGAAAAATAATAATACCATAACAAACTTAGGATTATTCGTTGTGCTGTTCGCGGGGCTGACAGGTCTTTTTATTCAGGTAGCGGAAGCGGCGGATCTTACCAGCCTGTCCGATACCATGTCTCGTCTGACCGTAAGCACTACGGCGACGAGCACGATTAAATTCACAACGCCGACTGGAGCGAATGCGCCCACGAATAATATCGTGATCACGTTTCCTTCGGATTTTAATTTTACGAGCAAGACACCCAGTACTATTACGTTCAGCCACGGGGCGGTGACCGGTTATGAGGCGACGGAAACGCTGGACTATCTTCCGAGCGCTGCGAACTGGGGAGTGGCGACTTCGAGCACTCAGAATCGAGTCTGGACTTTTACGGCGCCGACTGACGGCGTCGGTGCGGCGACGCTCGCCTCAAGCACCAAGGCCATCTTTACTTTCAATCCGGTAAACGCGACAAATCCTTCGGTGTCCGGTTCCTATACGATAGGCATTAACGGCACGTTCGGAGATACCGGCAGCACCACGGTTCAGATTCTTGATAATGACCAGGTGTCGGTGACCGCAACCGTCAACCAGACGATTACGTTCAGTATTTCCGATAACACCATTGGTTTTGGAACGCTGAATTCATCTGCAGCGCGGTATGCCACCGGCGATACTACCGGTACCGGATCGGAAGCAGAAGCCCATACCTTGATTGTTGGGACGAATGCATCCAGCGGTTATACCATGACCGTGAAGGGTTCAACGTTGCAGGATTCTTCCGGAAATTTTTCCATTGATGCGATCGGTTCTTCCAATACCGCGTCCTCTGCCGGCACTGAACAGTTCGGCTTGCGCATGAATGCGTCCGGCGGATCAGGATCAGTAAGCGCGCCATATTCGGCTTCCGGTTTTGCGTTCGCGGCAACCGCTACGACTTCTTCTCAGGTTGCGTCCTCTGCGGGCTCTTCGGCAAACACCACCTATTCAGTCCGCTATCTTGCGAATATTACGTCCCAGACTGAAGCCTTGAGCTACAGCACTGCATTGACGTATCTTGCGACTGCCAATTTCTAGTGTTAGAATTTTGTGATGAGGCAATCTGCCTCTTCCCGCATAGTTATGAAATACTTTCTTCACACAATCGTAATGGTGCTGGTAGGATTGAGTTCAATTCCGGTTGTTTTTGCGCTGACGGTTTCGCCCGCGAAATTGGAAATTTCCGGAGATCCGGGCCAGACGGTTTCCGGAGAATTTAAAATCACCAATGAACAGCAGGAGACAAAAACATTTTATGCATCGTTCGAGAATTTCGAGTCAAGCGGGGAGACCGGCGTGCCGAGTTTCATCGGAGCGAACGGCGGTCTTGCCACGTGGATACGGACGGAATCGAAAGTAACCCTGAATCCGGGCGAGTCAAAAGCAATCCCGTTTTCCGTGGTTATTCCGAAGAACACCGAGCCGGGCGGTTATTTCGCGGCGGTTTTCTGGGGAACGCAGCCGCCGAGCGCGCAGGGCGGCAAACAGGTGGTGATCGGCGCAAAGCTCGGGATTCTGGTGTTGTTGCGCGTTTCCGGCCAAGTAAAGGAAGCCGGCGGGCTTTTGGGATTTTCCGCGGAAAGCGGCCAGAGATTTTTCAGCATGCTTCCGGTGGCTTTTTCATATCGCTTCAACAATACCGGCGGCGACCGCATCGTGCCTTCGGGAGATGTCGCGATACGGAATTTGTTCAGTTTCAATTCTGCGACGCTTTCGGCGAACATCCGGGATGGGAGCGTATTGCCGGATAGTATTCGGAAGTTTGAAGTCGCGTGGAACGGAAATCTCCCGGCCGTGGATGCGGGAGCGGAGCCTGGTTTTTTTGAAGCAGCGGCGCGGCAGTGGAATGAATTTCATTTCGGCTGGTATACCGCTAATCTGAATCTTGCGTGGGGCACGCAGAACGAGACGGCGACCGCACGATATGATTTCTTCATCATTCCGTGGCAGCTTCTGACGCTTCTTGCGGT
Source organism: uncultured Candidatus Saccharibacteria bacterium (assembly GCA_964445395.1). Taxonomy (GTDB): domain Bacteria; phylum Patescibacteriota; class Minisyncoccia; order UBA6257; family 02-FULL-45-10c; genus REEB48. Next base: position 11,853 of record CAYUKW010000003.1, on the reverse strand, counting down.
GCTGCTGGCGCTCCTTGGATTCGGAGTGAAAAAATACAATCATTGGGTTGTGGAAAAAGCGAAAAGCCGGATGCAGTAAAGTTACTAAGCTACTTTGAATTACGAACTCTGCTTTTCGTCATCCTGAGCAGAGCGAAGGATCTAAGAGAGCTTCTGGTATCATGAGATTCTTCGCAAGACTCAGAATGACAAAAAATTTTAAGGAATGAGAATTTTCTTTGCGCTGCAAATGTTCGCCATCGTAATGGGGTCTTGGCTTCTGGCGCCTTTGTCAGCCGCGGCGCAAACTGAAAGCGGACAAGTGAATATCACCGCCACGGTTCCCGCGGTGTGCGGAAACGGAATTGTGCAGACCGGCGAAGAATGCGACGGCGCTGCGTTGAACGGACAGAGCTGCACGACAAAAGGTTTTTCCGGCGGAACATTGAGTTGCAGTTCCCGTTGTACGTTTGACACTTCGGCATGTGCCGCTTCCTCCGGCTCTTCTTCTGATCAAGGAGGGGTTGTGATTCCTTTTGTAAATAAAATACTGCAGATAATCAATCCGCCGGCGATATCTGTTCCTGTTTCCGTTCCCGCACCGCTTCTTCCGGGAGTTAAAAATGCGTTCCCCGGTGCCGCGGCACAGCCTCCGGCAAATAAGCCTGCCGGGAAACCGGGTGTTTCTGCTGCAACGCCGGCAGCTCCGGCAGTTCCTGCCGCTCTTCCCGCGATAGTAACGATAGTAAATCGGACAATAGGCCTTCTGAAGTATCTGATAAATAAATTTATCGCCTCGCTCGGTTTCCTGCGCGCGTTTTGGCGCCGCTAGGATGGATTTTGTCCCTGCAGAGCGGCTCCAATCCGGGCAATTTGTGCGCCGCCCGGCGGCGGCAAAATCCCCTCAAATAAGAGGGGATTCTTATGCACAGGCGAGCCCATTTACTTTTTGATTTCTTGGTATAATAATATGGTGCTTATTTAAAGGTATTTTAAGGTGAAAAAATTGCTGCATTTCTTTCGAGCACGCTCAAATAATAGCTTTGAAATTCCGTATGCAGTACGGGTCTTTTCGTATATTCTCGCGGTCACGCTTACCACTGCCGGCATCGGCTATTATCTCGTTTTCGCCGCCAACACCACCATCGGCAATAATATCACCACGTCCGGAACTTTGACCGTCGGATCGAATTCTTTATTTTCCGGCATGGTCAACGCTTCTTCCACGCTCCAGGTGACCGGCACTACGACGCTGTACGGCGCGTTCATTGCCACCAGTACCGCGACCTCGACATTTGCCAACGGCATCAATCTCTCTACCGGCTGTTTTTCCGTGAATGGCACCTGTATTACCACCAGCGGCGGGGGAGGATCGGGCACGGTTAATTCCGGAACCGCCGGACAGCTTGCGTATTACGCCGTTGACGGCACGACCGTCAGCGGAACCTCCTCGGTTGCCAATCTGTCGGTCATCAATGCCACCACCACGAACGCGACTTCCACGTATCTCGTGGTCAGCGGATCCGCTTCCACTTCGCAGCTCACGGTCTCCAACGCCTCTTTCTTCGGAGGACTTTCCAATTTCATCAACGGCATTATTTCTTCAGCTTCTTCCACGTTCTCCAATATCCTCAATGTGACCGGACTCGCGAATTTCTCCAGCCTCGCCACTTTTTCAAACGGTTTTCTTTCCACTGCCTCCTCCACGGTGAACGCCAACTTGAATGTCGCCGGACCGCTTTCCGCGTCCTCGACAGTTTCCGCCGGTTCCACGACTGTCACTAATCTTTCCGTCACCAACACCTCCACTTCCACCTTCACCGGCGGAGTGCAGGCGAAAGGACTCAGCTCTTCCAACGGTCTCACGGTGTCCGGCGGCGGCGTGAATCTGCCGGCCGGATCAATTGCGGATTCCGCGCTGTCCGGCAATATCGTGACGCTGCAGAATTTCGGCACCCCGTTCTACACGTTCTTCTCCGCAACCAACACTGACGCGCTCGCGCAAGGCGTGAATCCGAATCGCCAATATTATTCCACTTCGCTCTTCGCGACCGATCTCGCCGCCACCACTACCGATGCGCTGCGGCAAGGGACAGCAAATAAATATTACGCCACGTTATTATTTGCCGCCGATTTGGCAGCCACCACGACTGATGCCTTGCGCCAGGGGACGGTGAACAAATATTATTCCACATCCTTGTTTGCGACTGACTTGGCTGCGACGACCACTGACGCGCTTCGTCAGGGAACAACGAACCGCTATTACGCGACTTCTCTGTTCGCCGCCGATCTTGCGGCAACTACCACTGATGCCCTGCGCGAAGGCCTGACCAACGTCTACTGGACCACCACGAGATTCGACAACCGTCTGTCCGCGACCACGACGCTCCCGAATCTGACCACGCTCGCCAATCTGACTACCGTCGGCACCCTGAACTCCCTGTCCGTCTCTGGCCAGACGAATCTTGCCAACGCCTCCACCAGCGGAATGTTCACGGCAGGGAACGGATTTATTTCCAACGCTTCCTCCACCGTCAGCAGCTTATTCAATGTCAGCGGCCCACTCAACGCGTCATCGACATTACTCGTCGCCAATCTTTCCAGTCTGTACGGAGGATTTATTTCCAGCGCGTCGTCGACTATCGCCAATAACCTGACCGTCACCGGTCAGATCAATGCCTCTTCCACGATCACAGTGACCAGTACGAACGGAACTTCCACTATCGGATCGTTTGTAATCGCGCCTACCGGTTTGGTCGGAATTGGGACAGGGACTACGTCTCTCAGCGCCGGATTTACCGTTTTTGCGACTACCACCAATCTTGGTTCCAGTGCCGACGGTTCTTTTGGTTCGTGGGCATCAACCACTCCGTTATTAGACGGAGTGAAATATCATGGCGCAGTGACGGCAAATGGCTATGTCTATATCATCGGCGGAACAGATTCGAATGCCACGGCGCTAAGCTCCGTGCAATATGCCAGGATAAACTCCGATGGTTCCGTCGGCGCATGGGCGACCAGTTCAAATTCTTTGCCAGTGACGGTATCGGGATCTGGGTCCGCAACGGCGAACGGATACATTTATGTCGCCGGAGGATCCGGACCGAAGAGTACGATCTATTATGCAAAAATAAATTATGACGGTTCAACCGGCGCGTGGCAGACCAATGCCAATGCGCTGCCGATTTCCGGATTGAATGAGCCTGGAGTCACTGTTGCCAACGGATACATCTATGTGCTGGGCGGCATTGATAATACGTCCGCTGCCACTTCTTCAGTTTTGTATGCCAAGCTGAACAGCGACGGAACGACTGGCGCATGGGCAAGCACGACCGCGCTTTCTCCGGTACCGAACACCAGCAATGATTCTCTTACCGCGGTGGCGGCGAATGGTTATATGTATGCGATTTATAATTCTGCAAGTGCCGGCAAAGCGTATTACGCGAAAATAAATCCTGATGGATCGCTTGGCAATTGGTCTGCCAGCGCGTCCGCTTTGCCGAATGCGAATTACGCTCCGCAGCAGTCCGTGGTCATCAACGGTTATCTCTATGTCGGCCCGACTAATCTGAGCACCGCAGGAATCGAGTTCGCAAAATTGAACAGCGATGGCTCTGTCGGTACCTGGAGTAAGATTCCTACGCTCAAAGTTATGAACGCCAGCGTGCTGGTAAGTGCCAATGGGTATATCTATTATATCGGCGGATATCCGAATGGCGCCAATCCTATACCGAACGTACAGTATGCGTCCGTCGCCCGTACGAAAATCTTCGGCGATCTCGATCTGATCGGATTTTCCAGTACGACTATCTCTGATTTTGCGGGTGGACAAGGAAGCGTCGGCAGTTCTCTCTATGCAGGAAACATCTTCAGTCAGAACCGGTTGGAAGTAGGAGGTAATACCTCGCTTTGGGGCGGTTTGAACGTCAATGGTTTATTTTCACTGACCGCTTCCACGAGCGCTCTGCAGACCGCTTCGATTTTCTCAATCCAGAATGCAACCGGAACCAATCCGATATTCAGTCTTGCGTATAATGGGGGATTGGGAGTCGGAACATCCAGCCCGGCCAGCGGATCAGTATTCATGAACGGAAATTTTGGAATAGGAACTTCAACTCCTGGCTCATTATTCGCAGTCCAGGGCAACGGACTCTTCTCCGGAGATCTTTCATTCGCGAATCTGACCGCCACCGGAAGTCTTTTTATCTCTAATAACATCAATGCCACTGGGACAATCTCCGTTACCGGCACTTCCGGGACTTCTACGATCAATTCATTGACCATCGGAGGAAATGGCAGAGTGTTAATCGGAACCACGACCGGCAATACGACTTTCAGCGCGCTGGGAGATTTCCCGGGTTTTGAAGTCGCGACGAGATCTGTAGCGTTCAATACGAATCAGGATCCGAATCTGAGTCAATTCGCGACGACGAGTTCGACGCTTGCTGCGTTAGATAATAATTCAGCAGTATTCGCTAATGGATATATTTATTTGATGGGCGGATTGCCGAGCGGTGGCGTGCCTGTGTCCGATGTGCAATATGTCAAAGTGAATTCCGATGGTACGTTGGGGGTGTGGGCTTCCAGTACTTCTCCGCTGCCGGCGATAAGACAAAGATATTCAGCGGCGGCATATAACGGATATATCTATGTAGTTGGCGGTTCAAATGTTAATGCCACAAATGGCTCAGGAGGACAGACGACGGTTTATTACGCAAAATTAAACAGCGACGGTTCTCTTACTTGGAATACCGCTGCAAATAGTCTTCCACAAGCTATTACTTTGGCTAGTTCAGTGGTGTACAACGGTTATCTGTATGTCATAGGTGGAGGGAATCTTTCTGTGAACCTTAACACTATTTACTATGCAAAAATAAATTCCGACGGTTCAGTTGGAGTTTGGCAAAACAATACAACTCCGATTACCGAAGATTCGGAACCTTCCGCCATTGCTTATAATGGTTATTTGTATGTCATGGGTGGTGTAGCGCCATCGGCAACAAGTTCAGTGCAGATAATGAAATTCAATAGCGACGGATCATTGGGAAATTATGCTACGAGTTCTAATCCTATGCCGACTACCTTGCGCGGACATTCATCTTTTGTTTCTAATGGTTATGTCTATGTAGTTGGGGGCCGGACGGTCACTGGTAAGGTATTATCCAGTATTGATTTCGCTAAATTGAATAATAACGGAACGACTGGTCCTTGGGCAACGAGTACAGTTTCTTTGCTGCAGCCAATAAATAATGCCGCTTTAGTAGTTGCCAATGGTTATGTATATGTTATCAATGGTACGGGCACAACTGCTTCAAGTGGTAATATTTTTGGAGTCGAATATGCATCCCTCCCGCGTACCAGCATTGCCGGCAATTTGGATCTACTAAGATTCTCCAGCACCACGCTTCAGGATCCGGGTGACCCGACATCAGGCAGCGTCGGCGGCTCCATATTTGCCGGAAATATATTCAGTGCGGGCAATCTCCAGGTTACCGGCAATTCGCAACTTTGGGGAGGCTTGAGCGTGAACGGATTATTCTCCTTGACGGCAAGCTCAAGCGCCCTCCAGACTGCTTCGATTTTCTCCATCCAAAATGCCACCGGCACTGTTCCGCTTTTCAGTCTTGCGTATAACGGGGGATTAGGAGTTGGAACTACAAGTCCAGCCAGCGGATCGATATTCATGAATGGAAATTTCGGAATCGGAACTTCTTCACCATCCCAACTGCTGTCATTGCAAGGTAATGCATTATTCTCCGGCAATTTGAATGTCGCGAATATTACGGCAACCGGGACAGTCAGCGCTCCATATTCGTTCTTCTCTCCGAACGCATACTTGCGCGGATTGTCAGGATTCAACGCTTCGGTCAATACGGACGGCAATTTCAGCCTGCGTGATTCGGCTTTTGCGAAAGTATCAAGTTATTTTAACCCGACAATCAATCTTGCCAATATCGGATCACTCCAGGCAGGACAGGCGAACCTCACGTCCGGCGGCACGTTTGCGGCGCACGTGGATTACTCAACCGCGGATTATCCGTATGCCGCCGCAATCGGCGATCTGAATGGTGACGGCAGAAACGATATGGTTACGGCGCAATATACTGCCGCCAATATATCGGTTTTCCTGCACGCGACAACCAGCGCCACCGCGTTTAATGCCAGATTGGATTATACCGGGGCGGGAACCCAGTCAGATGTGCTCGTTAAAGATATCGACGGCGACGGAAAGAACGATGTGATTACGAGCAGATACGGCGGCGGCGGTTTTTCAATCTTCTATAATAACGCCACGAGCACTCAGTTCGGCGGTTCCAGCCTTTCGCGGACGGATTACACGAACGCCTTAGGCGGCGGATTCCATATCGCGGTCGGCGATCTGAATGGCGACGGAAAGCCGGATATTGCCATGAGCAATACGGCAGTTGTTTCGGTATTTATAAACAAAGGGAATCGTACGTTTGCCGCTCCGGTGACGTATGCGGTTTCGGCGGGCACGCAAAGCGGCGTCGCGATCGCTGATTTCAACGGCGATGGCAAGAATGATCTGGTGGTAGCCGGCAATACGTCAAGCGTCATTTCCATTTTGATGAATAACGGCGACGGTACGTTTGCAACTGAAGTGGAATATGCCACGACAGGAAGCGCTCCGGAATCTGTCGCGGTCGGCGATCTGAATGGCGATGGCGCAGATGACATCGCCGTGGTATATGCCAGTGGCGCCACTACCTCGGTCTTTTTGAATAACGGCGACGGAACTTTTGGCGCGCGTACCGATTATGCGACGGTAAACAGTTATTTCTTAAAGATCGGCGATGTGAACGGCGACGGTAAAAATGACATAGTCCAAACCAGCACGGGCAGTACGGTTTCTGTTCTGATAAATAACGGTGACGGCACGTTTGCCGCTTCAGCAGCATATACCACGCTCACAGGTTCTATTGGTACAGCTATCGGAGATTTGAATAACGATGGCAAATTGGATATAGTCGCTACTTCCGGCAGCGGTTCAGGAGACGGAAAAATTTCAGTTCTCTTCAATAATCCGGTCACCCTGCTGTTTGCCAATGCTCTGACCGGCAATGTCGGCATCGGCACCACCTCCCCGTATTCCAAATTCTCAATCTGGGGGAACGGGACTGCCACCGGACAATTATTCTCATTAATCAGTAGCGCCTCCAGCACTCTTTTCCAGGTTTTGGATAACGGCAGTATCGGGATAGGGACAACTTCTCCATCCGCTCAATTGCATATTGTTTCTTCTACTACCATAAATACTACAGCATTTAAGATAGATACTGACGGCTCAATCGGAGTCTGGGCGACGACGACCGGAGTGCCGGTGCCGGAAGTCGGCCACAGCGTTGTTGCCGCGAACGGATATATTTATTCCCTTGGCGGAACGCAGGGAGCGGTAGTGGGAGGAGCAACCAGATCGACCAACTTTTACTCCAAGGTGAACAGCGACGGTTCTCTTGGTGCGTGGGCGAGCACAACGGGCGTTTTGACGGCCGCGCTTTCGCAACGCTCCGCAGAGGTCTATAACGGCTACATCTATTACAATGCCGCAACGACTGAAACCTACGCGAAAATAAACAGCGACGGTTCATTAAGCAACTTTGTCGCGCTGAACAACTATCCGCCGGGCTATACCAGCTTCACTAAAAATGCCGGAGTGGTTTCCAACGGCTATCTGTATCATATCGGCGGCCGCCCGTCGAACGTGCAGGCGACGTCTTCCATCATCTACGCGAAACTCAACGCCGACGGCACTACCGGCTCCTGGGTACAGCAGACTGCTGTCCTGGCCACATCCACAAATTCCGGCGCTGCAGTCGCCGCCAACGGGTATGTCTATTATATAGGAGGCGATACCAGCGGGTCATCATTCACCGCCGCTACCGGCACGGTCTATTATGCGAAAGTAAATGCTGACGGTTCATTGGGAACGTTTGTCACCAGCCCTAATTATCTGCCGGCGGCCCGCGAAGGCTTGACCGCGAATGTCGCCAACGGCTACATCTATGCCATGGGCGGACAGGACTCCAATAACGCCACGTCCTCCGCGGTCTACTTTACGAAATTGAATTCTGACGGTTCCATCGGCGCCTGGCAGACAAATCCGAACCCGATGCCGAGCGCCAGAAGCAATATTTTCACGAGCAATAACAGCGGCGGCAATTTTTCAGCGGTCATCAACGGCTACCTCTATGTCGTCGGCGGCAATAACACGAACTTTCAGAGTACGGTCTTTTATTCTTCTCTCCCGCGCGTGCTGATTTCCGGCAATCTGGATCTGCTCGGCCTTGCCAGCACCACCTTGGGAGATTGGGCGGGGGATAACGGCAGCATCGGCGGATCAATCTTCGCCGGAAATATGTTCAGCGCCGGAAGATTGGAGGTTGCCGGCAACTCATCATTGTGGGGCGGATTGAATGTCAGCGGACTCTTCTCCTTAACCGCTTCTTCCAGCGCTCCGCAGAATAAGCCGATTTTCTCAATTCAAGCCGCAACGTCCAGCGGTCCTTTCATGAGCGTCTTATATAACGGCACGGTCGGAATCGGATCGAATGAAGGGGGATTGCTTATCGGAACCACCACCCCCGGCGTGAACACGGTCATGAACGGTCAGCTGACCATCGTCGCGTCCACGAGCGCGGCGCATCCGGCGGCATTGAGCATCCAGACTGACGGATCGATCGGTCCGTGGGCGTCCACGTCCAGCATGCTCGTCCAAAGAAGTGCATTCGGTTCAGTGGCGGTGAACGGGTTCATCTATGTATTCAACGGAGTGGATGTGAACGGCACGTACACGAACACCGCAAACTACGCCAGAATCAATTCCGACGGTTCGCTTAGTCCGTGGGCGACTACGACAACGGGCATGGCGTTTAGTGAAACTCTCTTCAACGTCGTAACGTATAATGGTTATATTTATGCTCCGGATGTCGGCACGGGAGGCAGTAATCCTAATTCCGTCGGCTACGCGAAAGTGAACAGCGAAGGCACGCTTGGTCCCTGGAAGATAGGTACTAATCCTCAGTTTCCAGGTGGTCCTACTACGAATTACCGTTCGTATCAACAATTCGTCGTCGCCAGAGGATATCTGTATGTGCTGGGCGGTGCGGATGGATCGAACGTTTCCACGAGTTCGGTGCTGTACACCAAGCTGAATGCCGACGGATCATTCGGTCCGTTCGCCAGTACGACCGCATTGATCAATATTGATCCGAGCAACAGCTTGGGATACGGAACCACTTATTTAAGCGCAAACGGCTACATCTATCGCGTGGGAAATTATTCAGTGAACGGGGCTGTCACGTATACCAAAGTGAATTCCGACGGTACGCTGGGCAATTGGCAAACCACCAATTCTTTGCCGGCCGGCTCCGGATCGGTGAATACTGCGGTGGTCGCCAATGGGTATCTGGAGGTTTTCAGTTTGAGCGGCAATACTCTTTATTTTTCCAAACTCAATTCCGACGGCTCTATCGGCTCTTGGCAGGCGGAAAAAACTGCGTCGCCGACAAGCAATTATTCCAGCGAGAATATGGTGACTGCCAATGGATATCTGTACCGGCTCGGCGGGACTGATAACTCCGGAAACAGGACTGACGCGGTGTTGTACGCCTCTTTCGCGCGCACGCAGATACTCGGAGATCTGGATCTGATCGGACTTTCCAGCACCACGTTCTCCGATTTCGGAAGCGATTCCAACAATATGGGTGGTTCGCTCCATGCGGGAAATCTTTTCTCCCAGAACAGACTGGAAGTCGGAGGTCCGGCCTCTCTTTGGGGTGGATTGAATGTCGCCGGTTCATTCTCTCTCGCCGCTTCCACGAGTGTTCTCCAGACTGCTTCTATTTTTTCAATCCAGAATGCCACCGGAACTCAACCGATTCTTAATATTCTGTATAACGGAAATATTTTTACGGGAGGCAATCTGATTGTCGGCACGACATCCAGCCCGACATTTAATACGAATTCCCAGCTGACGGTGTTCGCGTCCACGACCGCCACAACTCCGGTTGCGTTCAGCGTGCAGACGGATGGATCACTTGGTCCGTGGGCGACGACATCGAGCATGATCAATCAGAAGAGATATTTTGCCAATGCGACCGCTAATGGCTATATTTATGCAATCGGCGGATTGAACGCTGACAATGGAGCATTGACTTCGGTGGAGTATGTTAAGGTAAATTCTGATGGTTCGCTTGGTAAATGGGCGACAACGACTCCAATAACTGGTACTGGTTATCTGTCTACGGCTGTGGCTGCGAACGGATATGTCTACTTTGATGACCAATCGGCAAATCTTAAATACGCGAAAATAAATTCAGACGGAACTCTTGGTTCTTGGACTACGAACGCGAACAGTTATCTTGGAGGTTCCAGGTCAAGCGCAGAATTAGCAGTGGCAAAAGGATATATATATTTCTTAGGTGGAAATGATACCGGTTCAGTTGCGACGACTGCGTTGACTTATGCAAAACTGAACAGCGATGGTTCTACGGGCAGCTGGGCAAGTACAACTGCTCTTGCGGCGAATACGGCTTTTGTTTATCAGAAATCTTTTCTTACTGCCAATGGTTACTTGTATGAGGTCGGAGTTGGAAATAGCGATTTTTCGGTTTATTATGCAAAAATAAATTCCGATGGGACTCTGGGGAATTGGACAGCTACCAATGCTCTTCCACTTGCTGGTTTCATGTATTCAACCGTTGTTGCAAATGGCTATTTGGTCACCTATGATCTGAGCGGCAGTAATTCATACCGCGCGAAGTTGAATGCCGATGGTTCCATAGGCACTTGGCAAACGCAGGTAGTGCCGAGATTAAATCCAAATAGAAACAGTACTGTACTCATCACCGTTAACGGATATCTTTATTCTATGGGAGGACTTGCCCCCAGCGCGGTCACTGATGTGACATATGCTTCTTTCGCCCGCACGCAGATTCTTGGAGATTTGGATCTTATTGGTCTTGCGAGTACCTCTGTTTCGGACTTTGGAGGCGATACCGGTAATATGGGGGGCTCTCTCCACGCTGCGAATCTTTTCTCCCAAAACAGATTGGAAGTCGGCGGCACGGCATCTATCTTCGGTGGCCTCTCAGTGAACGGCGGATTCTCACTGGTCGCCTCCACCAGTGTCATTCAGACTGGTTCCATCTTTTCCATCCAGAACGCGACAAGCAGCAGCCCATTATTTACTGTTTTGTATAACGGCAATGTCGGAATCGGAACATCTTCTCCGTTAGCTGCGCTTTCTATAATTGGAAATCTTGCCGCCACCGGAACCATCTCGGTAACCAGCGCTTCAGGAACTTCGACAATCGGAGCTCTGACGCTCGGACAAAACAACTGGGCCTTTGGCACAACGACTCCGAAAGCAGGATTTGAAGTCGCGACCAGCAGTATTGCGCTCGGATCGAATCTGGATGGTTCGCTTGGAGTGTGGGCATCGACGACAAGTATGCTTACTTCAAGAGGCTACTTAGCCGCAGCAACTGCTAATGGCTATATCTATGCAATCGGCGGGTACAATTCAAATGGCACTGCTCAGGCTTCTGTTGAATACGTGAAAATAAATTCCGACGGCTCGCTTGGTGCGTGGGCAACCAGCTCTAATCCTTTGCCGGCTACCAAGACTACTTCCGGCTCCGTAACGGCGAATGGGTATATATACGCCGTGGGAGGCGGTGCTGCCAGCACGGTATTTTATTCAAAAATAAACAGCGACGGTTCAATCGGTTTGTGGTCAACTGCCAATCCGATAGTTGTACCGTTAACCGGGACAGTCACTACAAGATCGCAAGCGGCGGTAACAACCGCAAACGGCTATATGTATGTAATGGGTGGCACGGATAATGTTAC
>CAYUKW010000002.1:0-20120 GCA_964445395.1 uncultured Candidatus Saccharibacteria bacterium | reverse complement strand
TCATTTTATCCGCCGGATCGGTGATTTTTTCCGCCATTGGTACGTCGACGGATTTTTGCGGACGGTTGATTGGACCTTGAATATTTTTGAGCGTCTGGACCGCCGCTTCGCAGTGCGCATCACCGCGAAAAATTGGTTTCAGCCGCTGTATCAGGATTACACCTTCATCGGATATGTCTGGGGATTTATTTTCAGGACAGCCCGCATCATCGCCGGTTCAGTCGTATATCTGTTGGTGCTTATTCTTGCAACTTCCTTGTTTCTGGCATGGGCGGCGATTCCTCTTTTGGTCGTCTATCACATTTTCAAAAATCTATGATCGGCAAGAATACTTCTTTTTATTTCCGCGATCCGAGATTCGAGATGAGCCATGCCGGGCGTCTTTTCGTCCGGGTTGTTTTTTATACCGCCTATGGAATTCTATCGGCCAGCTGCATCACGTTTCTCCTTTCCGATATCCGCTGGATTTTTTGGATCGGCGTGCTGCTGCTCCTGATCCTGCTCGACCGCGCGAAGCACTACGGTCAGGCGGAACATTCCCTCCGGGAAAATATGGACGGAAAAGTGAATCTGGCCGAGTATCTCACGCCGGATAGTTTTTTTATCCTGGAGTACGGATATGAGCGCGCGCTTTTTGTCGGGGGAAATTTTTACCTGTTTCTTCTGAAAAAACTCATTGATCGGAAAGATATCCGGGAGGGTTTGATCCGGATGGATCTGGATTATGAGGAAGTCCGCAGCAAGGTTGATGAGCTTTTGAAAGAGAGCCTGTCAGCGGATAAATACAAGCCTGACGGCGTTGACCGCACACAGCATCTGGTCGCGGAAATAGAAAAAATAGCGGCATTGGCGTCCCGGCAGGCGATTACCGCGGACAATCGGTTCGTGGAGCCGAAAGATATTTTCGCGGCGCTGAGTTATTGCGAAAGCAGCGCGGTATTGCGGGTGCTGCAGCTTTTCAATATCGAACCGGGCGATCTTGAGGATGCTTTGATCTTCAGCAGATATAAAGAGACGTTCGGCTGGCTCCGGCAATTGCCGGGGACATTGGGCGGTTTCGTGTACAGGCCGTATAAGATCCGGCACCGCATCATGAACCGCGCCTGGAGCGCCCGTCCGACGCCGATGCTTGACCAGTACAGCGAGGATCTCACGGATTACGCGAGGCTTGGGAGTGTCGGATTTCTGATCGGGCATGCGCAGGAATATGATCGCATGGCGGATGTGCTGTCCCGGCGGTCAAAGCCGAATGTGCTGTTGATCGGCGATCCGGGTTCCGGCAAGGATACGCTAGTGAACCATCTGGCGTACAAGATTTCCAAAGATGAAGTTCCGTCGGAGCTTTTTGATAAGCGTCTGGTGCTGCTGCGGGTCGGCAGTCTTATGGCGGGCGCGGGCGAGTCCGGAGAGATCCAGGCGCGGGTTTCAAAAATAATCGAAGAGATAGTCCAGGCGGGAAACATCATCCTGTATATTCCCGATATCCATAATCTTTTAAAGACTTCAGGAAAAGGGGGCATCAATGCGTCCGATATTTTTCTTCCGGCGTTCGCGTCCAGTGCATTTTCAGTGATCGGCGCGACCTATCCGAAAGAATACAAGCAGACCGTCGAGCCGCAGACCGATTTCGCAAAGGTATTTGAAAATATCGACGTGCAGGAAATTTCTCTTGATGATGCGACGCGGCTGATCGTGTACGACAGCATAATTCTGGAAAAGCAATTTGGAATCAAGATCACGTTCGGCGCCATCAAACAAGCGGTCGGATTGTGCGCGAAATATTTCCGCGACAAACTGCTGCCGTCCAGCGCCGAGGATCTGCTGAAAGAAGCGCTTTCGGATGCGAAAGGCAAGGGCGACAAAATTCTGAACAGCGATGACGTGATCGATATCGCCCAGCGGCGGGTGGCGATACCGCTCCGGCAGGCGAAAGAAGCGGAGGCGAAGAAATTGTTGCATATGGAGGATCTGATCCATGAGCGGCTCGTTGATCAGGAAGAGGCGGTGAAGGCGGTATCGCGGGCGTTGCGGGAATATCGCAGTGGACTTTCCCGGAAAGGCGGGCCGATTGCGACATTTCTTTTCATCGGACCGACCGGCGTCGGGAAAACAGAGCTTTCCAAAATTCTGGCGAACATCCAATTCGGATCGCAGAATGCCATGGCGCGCTTTGATATGTCCGAATATCAGGATAAGCAGAGTATTTTCCGGTTCATCGGATCTCCGGACGGATCCATGAGCGGGGCGCTGACCGATGCGGTGCTGCAAAAGCCGTACAGCCTGGTGCTGCTGGATGAATTTGAAAAAGCGCACCCGGATATTTTGAATTTGTTCCTGCAGGTGTTCGATGACGGCCGGCTGACCGACAATATGGGGCGGACGGCGGATTTTCAGAACACCATCATCATCGCTACCAGCAACGCGAATTCCAATTTTATTAAAGAATCGATTGAAGCGGGGAAAAGCATGGCGGACGTCGGCGATGCGCTGAAGAAGAAACTCACGGAAACGTTCCGGCCGGAACTTATCAATCGTTTTTCCGGAATCATCGTATTCAAGAATCTGTCCAAAGAAGATACGGTCGCGGTTGCGAGAATTCTGCTGAATGATCTGACGCAGGACGTGAGCGCCAGTCAGGGCATCCGCCTTGCATTTTCCGAAGAGGCTGTCAGGAAGATAGCCGAATGGGGATATGATCCGGTGTTCGGCGCCCGGCCGCTCCGCGAGGTGATTTCCGACAAGGTGCGGAGCGTGCTTGCGGAAAAAATCCTGAAAAACGAAGTGACGCGCGGCGGCAACGCCCGGGTCGCCCTGGAAAACGAAAGCCTTATCTTCCATGTGGATTAAACTGAATCCCAAAATATTCCCCCCGATGAATCGGATCATCAAGTTTTTCATTCTTTCCGATCTCTGCATGTGGTCCGGCTGGGGCTTCATCGATCCGCTTTTTTCCGTGTTCGTGATCCGTAATATCGCCGGCGCTACGCTTATTTCGATAGGATTCTTGGCGACTATCTATTGGATCACCAAGGGCATCCTGCAGATTCCGATCTCCATATTCCTGGATTCGCACGATGGGGAAAAAGATGATTTTTACGCGCTTGTCTTCGGGCTCATGATCATTTCACTGTCCTCATTCAGTTTTATGGTGGTGACAACGATCACTCAGGCGTATCTTGTGCAGTTCATAAAAGCGGTCGGATTCTCGCTGTATATTCCGGCCTGGTCTTCGATTTTTTCCCGTCACTTGGACCGGGATCATACGGCATATGAATGGGCCATGAGCAGCAGTTCGGTGAGTTTCGGGATCGGACTTGCGGGACTCATCGGCAGTTCCATCGCCAGCATTGCGGGATTTAATTTCGTATTTCTGCTTACCGGCTTGATGGCGCTGGTCGGCGCGGCAGTGCTGTTATTCGCGCCGGATCTGATTCTGCCGAGGAAGACCATGATGAAACCGCAGCTGATCGATCATATGCAGGCGGGACTTAAATAGTTTTTATGAAATAAAAATTCGCCCCTTTTCAGGGGCGAATGTGCGCTAGGGATGATACGGAATCAGCTTCTCCAGTCCGGTATCGATTTTCGGGGTATTGATGAATTCTCCGAAAACTTGCAGGAATGAACTCTGCCGGTCATGGGATTTTTCATTTCGTTTCGAAAGATCCACTGCGACGACCTTATTGTCGGAAAAGATCACGACGAGGACATAGTCGTCGATTTTGCTGTAGGTGTCTTTATTGTTGACATAGGTGAAAAGGCGGTCGCCCCGGGTTTTCGCGTCAGTCGCCTGGCAGCGTATCGCAGTGTATTTTTTCCGTTTCTGCATGGTTTCTTCGATGCTGGCGCTGCTGATCACCGAATTCCCCAGCAGCAGCTGCGATGCCTCCAGCCAGCCGATCGCGTTGCAGGGGTCATTCTTGAGGTCCGGATCAAACCCGAGGTTCCTGACCTCTTCCGTGGTCATGTTTTCCTTCAGCGCCTTCGTGGCGGTCAGGAATCGATTGAGGTCGCTCTGGAAATTTCCCTGCACTTTCAGGGTCTTGCTGTCGCTTTTCAGGATGGGAGTGCGCGCCCATTGTTTATCAGTCGGATAGTGCGGGGTAGTTCCGCAGCCGCTTATGAAAATAATCGATAAAAGCACTATGGATAGTGGGGCTATTCTTTTCACGTCTATTCTCCTTTCAAGCTTGCTGACGATAGCATAGCTATTTTTAATCCCAGTGTCAATTTGGGATATACTAAGCATATGGACAATCAGCATGTGGCGGAACTGTTGCGGGATATCGCGCTGTATCTGGAAATGGATGATGTGCCTTTTAAGCCGCGCGCGTATGAAAAAGCGAGCGAGGGCGTGCTGGGTTTGGATCGCGCGGTCGGGGAAATCTATGCGGCAGAGGGGTTGGCGGGACTGGAAAAAATACCGGCGGTCGGCGCATCGATTGCCGAAAAAATAGAGGAACTGCTGAAAACCGGAAAGATGGAATATCATGAAGAATTGAAAAAGAAAATCCCGGTCAATCTGGCCGAGCTCAGGATGGTGGGGGGGATCGGTCCGAAAAAGATAAAAGTGCTGTATCAAAAACTGAAAATAAAGAATCTGAAGGATTTGGAGGCTGCAGTCCGGTCCGGGAACATAAAAAAGCTTGAAGGATTCGGGGAAAAAAGCGAGGAAAACATTTCCAAGGGATTGGAATTTATAAAAAAATCCGGCGGACGATTTGCGCTCGGATTCATCGATCCGCAGATTGAAGAAATCAGAAATCAGCTCGCAAAAATCAGAGGCGTCAGCAATGCGGTAGCGGCCGGATCAATCCGCCGCCGGAAGGATACGGTCGGTGATGCGGATATTCTGATTATTTCAGATGCGCCGAAGGCGGTGATGGATTTTTTCGTTTCCCTGCCGGATGTGGTGCGGGTTTTAGCCCACGGCGGAACAAAGTCCGCAGTCAAACTGAACAACGGTCTCAATGTGGATCTGCGCGTGGTTCCGAA
Organism: uncultured Candidatus Saccharibacteria bacterium; assembly: GCA_964445395.1. GTDB lineage: Bacteria > Patescibacteriota > Minisyncoccia > UBA6257 > 02-FULL-45-10c > REEB48. The sequence goes on along the minus strand of CAYUKW010000002.1, from coordinate 15,125 downwards.
AGAATCCTATGGCGCGGCGCTTAATTATTTTACCGGTTCCAAGGATCATAATGTCGCGCTTCGCGAGCTTGCGATAAAAAAAGGCTGGAAGCTGAACGAGTACGGACTGTTTGACGGCAAAAATCGGATCGCCGGGAAAACCGAGGAGGAAATCTATAAAAAACTGGGACTCCGGTATATCGAGCCGGAGCTTCGGGAGATGGCCGGCGAGCTGGAAGCTAGTAAGTCCGGCAACCTTCCCGATCTTATCGGGTATGGAGACCTGTGCGGGGATCTGCAAGTGCAGACGAATTGGACTGACGGCGCCGATTCCATAGAAGAAATGGCGGCCGCGGCAATGAAGATGGGATTGAAATACATCGCCATCACCGATCACACCAAGCGCTTGGCAATGACGAATGGCTTGGATGAAAAACGGATCCAAAAACAATGGGCGGCGATTGACGAAGTCAACCGCAAGTTAAAAGCCAAGGGTTTGCAGTTTAAAGTCCTCAAAGGAACCGAGTGCGATATTTTGAAAGACGGGAGCATGGATCTTCCGGACGAAATTCTGGCGCAGTGCGATGTCGTGGGCGCCTCAGTGCATTCGCTGTTTAATCTTTCCCGCCAGGATCAGACTGCGCGCATCATGCGCGCGATGAGTAATCCGCACGTGGATATGCTGTTCCATCCGACGGGCCGGATATTGAATAAGCGCGAACCGTATGATGTCGATGTCGAAGCGCTGATCCGCTATGCCAAAAAGACCGGGACAATTTTGGAGATCAATGCGTCCGACCGAGCCGACCTCAAAGATGAATATATTAAAAAATGTGTCGAACAGGGAGTGCGGATGGCGATTGATTCGGACGCGCATTCGGTTTCTCATTTTGAATGGCTTCCGTATGGCATCGCGCAGGCGCGTCGCGGCTGGGCGGAGAAAAAAGATATCATTAATGCATGGCCGGCGGAGAAAATGCTGAAGATGCTGAAATAATATGAACAGCATTCCTTTATCTGAAAAGCGAAACCGTATGACCCCTGCAATCAGGGGTTTTTATTTTTTACGATGTGGGGTATACTGAAGAAGTTAAAGAGGATTTTCTCTTGAATTACCATTATTGATGCTTCAGTCCCAAGATGGACTTATTCTTAAATGCCAAAAGAAATTTCAGCGGGAATCATCGTCTATAAGCGCGAGAAAGATCGCGACGGGGAGATTGATACGAAATATCTGCTTCTGTATCATGGGAGGGGATATTGGAATTTCGCCAAGGGAAAATTGGAACAGGGCGAGCAGAGTTATCAGGCGGCATTCCGGGAGGTCGCCGAAGAGACCGGCATCCCTTCGCGCTCGCTCCGATTGGAAAAAAATTTCAAGATGACCGACAAGTACATCTATCAGCGGGCCGGGCAGAAATATTTCAAAGTGGTCATTTTCTTTCTGGCGCAAGCCGACAAGCCGGAAGTGAAGCTCTCCTATGAGCATGAGGGGTATGGGTGGTTTCTCCATAAAGATGCCCAGAGACTATTGAAACATCATAATAGTAAAGAGATGCTTAAAAAAGCGCATGCATACTTACAGCGAAAAGGTGCTCCGAATAGTCCGCAAAATCCCCCGCGGCCGAACGCTCACGTATAAGGAGGTCGCTAAACGTGCCGGCAGTTCGAAAGCATATCGGGCTGTCGGAAATATCCTTAATAAAAACAGGGATTTTAAAAATATCCCTTGTCATCGGGTTGTCCGCAGTGACGGGGGAATAGGCGGTTATAATCGCGGGGTAGCTATGAAAAAAAGATTGTTGAAAAAGGAAGGCGCGCAGTAAAAAAACAGCCCATCAGGCTGTTTTTGATTCAAGGCCGAGCGCAATCCGCAATTGCTCGAGAGTCAATTCTTTTTGGTGAAGATCTTCCCAGTATGCAATCATGCGCTGGCCGTCGTACGGGGGCGTTTCCTCCAGGCATACCTCTTGCGATATTTGAGGCACGAGCCTCAGCTGGTCCTTCTGCGTCAGCCGCTTTGGCTGCCACCAATGCGTCCGTTCGAATTCGTACACCAGTTGTACGGTAAACGTCCGCAGGCACCAGGAAGTGAAGTCAAAACTCGCCGGAGCGTGCTTGCTCAGAAAGACGGGGACGATCAGCGCCGGCGCCTGAACCGGTCGGTGGTCGTATTTCCTGGCACTGTGACTCAGCAGTTCCTGGGCGTTTAATTTTTCCAGGACCTCCTGCATATTTTCTCCGGTTTTTCCGCTTGCATTGAAGCCGAGACTGACCGGCTTTATCAGCTGATAGCCGAGCAGTATTTCTCCGCGGTTGGCTTCCAGATTCAGGCGTTCTTCCTGAGTGAATCCGCTGCGGCTGATTTCAAGCTTTTTCATTTTTTCTCCGGGTAATGAGCTAGGGAAATCCTATCAGGTTTTATTTTCAGTGTCAAAAAATCCCCGGATGCGGGGATTTTTATGCCGATGTATATGCCGAGTGTGTCGGACTATTTCGCCATCGCGACAATTTTTGCAAAGACTTTCGGTTCCTGCTGGGCGAGATTCGCCAATATTTTCCGGTCCAGTTTCACGTTCGCTTTCTTGAGCTTATTGATCAGCTGGCTATAAGTGACGCCGTTATCCCGAGCCGCGGCATTGATCCGGACATTCCACAGCGTGCGGTAGTCGCGTTTCTTCTGTTTACGTCCGCTGAACGCGTGCGTCCAGGCATGCAGCAGCGCTTCTTTCGCTGCCCGCTCCTTTGATTTTCTGCCCCAACGGAACCCCTTGGTGTATTTAAGGATTTTATGGCGTTTTCTCGTCGCATTGACCCCGCGTTTTACTCTGGACATATTATTTGTTTAAATATTTTTTGAATACTTTTTTATCGGCGGCATCCATAGCCATCCCTTTCCGCTTATTGCGGGTCTGTTTGCCGGTCCGTTTTGCGCGGAAGTGGTCCTGCGCCATCTGCCGGCGCATGTACTTGCCGGTTCTGGTCACCCTGATTCTTTTTTTGAAACTCTTGTTCATAGTGGATAATTCTATACCATCCGGGATTTTTATTCAAGGGGCTATTTTCTGACGATTTTCATGTTAAAACCCCGGCCGCCGTACTTCGCATCCGCGATGATCTTATGTTCCGGATCAATCATGGTTTTCACGAATTCCAGAAGCTTTTGCCGGCCCCAATCTTTATTGGCTTTTTCCCGTCCGCGCATGGAGAGCTGGATTTCCACCATATTTCCTTCTTTCAGAAACTCATTGGCTTTCTTCGCCTTGATTTCAAGGTCATGCAACGCTGCCCGTCCGCTGATGCGGACTTGTTTGAGCTCCTGCACCTTTTCATGGGCGCGCTGTTTTTTGAATTTCTTCTCTTCCTGATAGCGGTATTTATCAAAGCTGATGATTTTCGCGACCGGCGGTTTGGCAGTCGGGGATATCTCGATCAGGTCCAGTCCTTTTTCTCTGGCGAGCGCTAATGCTTCGGCGAGCCCTAACACGCCGATATTTTCGCCGGCTTCATCGATGACCCGCAATTCAAGTGCGGTTATTTTTTCATTCATCTTGACCAATGTACCACCATGATAGCAAATCGGGATTTTATTGTATAGGGAGCCGGGATATTGATAAGTACATTTCTTTCAGTTACTCTCTTATCAGAACCTGGTACCATGGGATTAAAATGAAAAAAGAAGAGATTCTTGCGCTGATCGGGAAAGCCGGCGAGAGCGATGATGCGGTATTTCAAAAGATCATCGTTGCCGTGCTGGACGGAAAATTTCTTACGGTGAAGGATCTGGCGTGCGAGCTTGATGCGAGTATCCTCACTATCGAACGATGGAGAGACGGAAAGACCTCCCTGCATCCGTTTATACGAAAGATCGTATATAAGCGCATAGTGGATATGCTGAAGTGCACTTGCCCCGGCAGAGTCTGCGATTGTCAGAATCCGCCTCCTGTCCGAGAACCGAAGAGCGGCGTATGGCACGTCAGCGAGACATGTCGGAAGCATAATGCGGTTGAAGATTGGGTGACTGATCCGGAGTGTCCCGTGTGCAATACCGCCTCGTAAGGCGGTTCTATTTTAGAGATTCACGAATCTTTTACGTTAGATGCTTTATTTACAATACGGTAAAAAGGTATTACTATAGCTTATAGTTGTTTCAAAGGGATGATCAGATGAAATTTCTAGATAAGAGAACCGATAAGACAAAGCCCATCAGCGAAGCGCTTCTGCGATTGAAAGATCTAATTACCGAGAAGAAACGCAAAGACAAGTATTTTAAAAATTGCGTTATCATGGTTTGCAGTTACGACCCAAAGCTCGGTCATCGGGAGCACCTGCAAATGAATTTTGAGCCGCAATTGGAAGATGGGTGGATTAAGGAAATTTCTAAACCAATCAGCGAAATGCTTCTTGAGAATACCGCATGGAAAAGATGCGCATACGGAGTTTGGGTGGAAGACCAATAATCAAAAAGGCAAAATCAGCTTCGGCTGATTTTTTTATTAGACTTCCGGCGCGGGAAGTGAAATAATATGAAATATGAATACTGATTATCAAAAAGAGGTAAAAGAGCGCTGGGGGAATACCGAAGCATACAAGCAATCAGCGGAACGGACGAAGAAAATGACGAAAGAGGATTTTGCGCGCATTGCAAAAGAAGGGGACGAGCTTATGCAGGAAATCGTGAAGAATATGGGTGCCGGAGCCGGAAGTCCGGTCGTACAGAAATTGATTGACCGGCATTATAACAACCTCCGTCATTTTTACGAGCCGTCATTGGAGATGTACCGGGGACTTGCGGATATGTATGTCGCCGATGCACGATTTTCCGCATTTTTTGAAAAGTTCCACAAAAACCTTCCGCAGTTCATGCGGGATGCGATGCATTATTATTGCGATCAGAAAATTGCCTCTTAAAAAATAAAATCCGCCGAATTCGGCGGATTTTATTTATATGTGGAATGGATCGGGAGAGATGGAAAACTTTTGTGAGGGAGATTTATGAATTTCTTGTCTTAGGATACACAGGGTCGGATTTGGTTGAAGGTTGGAACCTGCTGTGATTAGGGCGACTTTTAAAATTTTGCTATAATATTTAGATATGACAGCACTCGCTCTTATTTTTACTCTCTCGGCTATCGGCATCAGCGAGGCGGTATATCTTGTGCGCAAACGGATCGCTTCCGAAAGACCGGTATGCCCGATTGGCGGAGGCTGTGAAATGGTCTTGTCCAGTAAATATAATAAGATGTTTTTCATTCCCAATGATCTGTTGGGGCTTTTTGCATATATTACGATCTCAATTATTGCCGCATTTTTAGTTATCGGAGTCGAGCCGCTCTCTTTTTGGATTATTGCAATTAAAATCCTCGTAGGCATTGCTTCCTTAGTGTCTCTTGTCCTTACCTATCTGCAGTGGCGGGTGATTCATGCATGGTGCTTTTGGTGCGTGATGTCCGCTTTTACAATCTGGCTGATGGGACTTATACTTTTAGTAAGCAGCTTTGTTCCAATCCAATAATATGAAAAAAACTTCCTTTCATTTTTTACGCGTCGGACTCGCAATCACTTTTTTATGGATCGGCGTTTTGATTTTCAGAGATCCTCAAGGATGGGGCGGATTCTTGCAGCCCTGGGCGGCAGGACTTCTGCCGATTCCGCTGGCACAGGCGATGATTGGAACGGCGATTCTGGATATTACTATCGGCGCTTTTCTGCTTTTTGATTTTCTGCCATGGCTGGCGGCAGGCAGCGGCGCTCTCCATATCATGACCGTCCTGACAGTCAGCGGCATTACCGATATCACGGTGCGCGATATCGGACTCTTGGTCGCGGCAATCGCACTTATGATCGATTCTCTGCCGCAGTCCATAATAGACAGGATCAATTTTTTGAAAAAATCAACGCCGGAAATAAAATAATTATTAATTTTAACTAATATGAACAAAACTATTATTGCCGTCGTTGTCGTCGCAGTCATTGCGTTGGGCGGATATTTTCTTTTCATGGGTACATCGCAGCCGGCAGCATCAGCTCCTCAAACATCAAATCAGCAAGCAGCGTCCCAATCAACGCCATCAGCTCCTCCCGCAGTGCCTCAGCCAATCCAAACGACTTCTCAAGCGCCAAGCCAGCAGCAACCATCTTCGCAAGCACCGGCAACTCAAACGCCGAAAACGGTCAGCTTTACCGTATCAGGAAGTGACTCTACGGGAAGCCCGACGGCTATAACGGTCAACAAAGGCGATACCGTGCAAATCACTTTTCAGGTGCAGGCAACCGGAACCTATCATGGGGGACTTGATTTTCGAAGTTCCGTCGTCAGCACCGGACCGATCGCTCCCGGCAGTTCAAAGATCGTCAGCTTCACGGCAAATAATTCATTTGTATTCCAGCCCTATTGGCCCTCAACGAATATTCAGAAACCGTACAATATAAGCATAACCGTAAAATAAAGCTGCAGTATGCTTATAGAATTTTATGGTAAAGAATGCCCGTATTGTCTTAAGATGGCGCCGTTTGTTAAAGACTTGCGCAAGAATCTAGGCGTTACCGTAGAGCAATATGAGGTCTGGCACGATGATGCCAACCTGAAGAAATTTCGGGAATATGACAAAGCTTTTTGCGGCGGCGTGCCATTTTTTCTGAACACTGAAACCGGAAAATCCATTTGCGGCGAAACAACTTATGAAGACCTCGTGAAATTGGCGAATGGCGCAAGGGTAGCAGAAACTCATTCTCCGCTGACGAACATAGATTTTAATTATGTCGTTGATGGGATATACGTCGGCACGAATCAGTGCTGCCGGACCCATTTTGAAAAAGAGCTCAGTAAGGAAGGCATTGAAGCAGACATCTCACTTGAAGAGGAGCGGATTGACGCGCCTTTCGGGATCAAATTTTATACCTGGCTTCCAATTAAAAACCACGAAGCTCCGACTGAAGAGCAGTTTGATCTGGGAGTTTCATTTCTACAAAAGTTGGTGTCCATGAAAAAGAAAGTGTATGTGCATTGCCAAAATGGCCACGGCCGGGCGCCCTTATTGATAGCCGCATATATTGTGAGTACTGGGAAAACTCCCGAGGAAGCGCTCGCGCTTCTCAAGTCCAAACGGCCATCAACTCATCTCAATGATATCCAAATGCAGGCTCTTCTGAATTTTTCCAAAAAATATAATAAGTAAATACGAAAAGAACTCCTTAATAAGGAGTTCTTTTCCTGCGTTGTGGAGATGGTGGGAGTTGAACCCACATCCGAAAATGTACCTGCCTCATGTCTACGCGCGTAGCTTGGTCTTTTTTAATGAAAATGAGCTATAGATCAAGCAAAACGCATCATTTCCATTGCCAGTGAATTTCGTCATGACTAGTAGGCGCTGTCATGATAAAGCTTGATGAATGACACCGAGTATCGGCCTATCAAGCATTGGCCGTTCGATGGTCAGCGGTTATGCAAAAGCAAACGCTGGCAATTTGTTGGATAAGTTTGCACTTATTCATTTTCCCAGTTTAACGAGGTATGAAAGCTCGGCGCGCGATGAAACAGGAAAAATTCCCGTCAAAGCCCGGCATCCCCAATTTATGATTTTAAAGAACGTCTCGCTTCGCGCATGGTCTCCCGCTTTTTGATCGCCTCGCGTTTGTCATGCGCTTTCTTGTGTTTGGCGAGTCCGATCGAGAGTTTGATGCGCCGGCCTTTATTATAGAGAGCCAGTGGAACGATAGTCAAGCCGCGTTCTTTGATTTTGCCAAGCAGGAATGTCAGTTCTTTTTTCGTGATGAGCAGCCGGCGGGTGCGGGAAGGTTCGCTCGGAGAAGTCAGATTGTTCGGCTGATACGGCTGGATCAGGGAATTCAGAAGAAACGCGCCGTCCGGTTTCATGATGACATGCGCGCCGGTCAGCTGGACTTTGCCTTCGCGGATCGATTTCACTTCCGGGCCGGTCAGGGCGATCCCGGCTTCGAAAGTTTCCAGAATCTCGTAATCAAAGCGCGCTTTTCGGTTTTCGGACAGGTATGACATTATTTAAATGATACATCGGCTCGTATTATTTTGACATCATGCGTACGGCACGCGGCGCTTTACTTTCAAGGGCAGATGTTGTAGTATATATTTGGAATTGTACTTTGATGAAGAGAATCTGATGGTGAACCGGCTGGACTGCGAATACCGCGTGAAGATCGAAGACTGGCAGCATTTGTCCCTGGAAAGAGGGGTCTTGCTCCGGATAGTGCTGACCGATCTGGTCAGGCACTGCAGCGAGGAAACGAGCGCGTGCAAGGATCATTGGTCTCCCGAAGATCCCGTTCACGGCCATTGCGCGGTGTTCGCGCTGCTGGTCCAGGATTTCTTCGGCGGCGAGCTGTTGCGCGCCGATCTCACCGGACTTCCGAGATACGCGCATATGCGGAGCCACTATTGGAACCGCCTGCCGGACGGAATCGAAGTTGATCTGAGCGCCGATCAATTCAACAGATGCGAAGACCGGAAGCTGGTACTCGGAGGAGAAGTCAGGATAAGAGAACGCGTCCTGTCCAATCCAGATACGGCGAGCCGCTATCAGATACTCAAGGAGAGATTGGCGCAACCGGCGCTCGTCTAGAAGAAATTACTCAGAAAGTAGCCCCGCATTGCGGGGTTTTTTATTTTGGATAAATAAAAAATCCGCCGATAAAGGCGGAATGGATCGGTCGGATTTATTGACTGAAGGGCCACGTGAGCGTAAGATTTTCGCCGACTTTGAATCTGCAATCTTCTTCTGACGTGCTCCGGACATCTATTTGGATATTTCCGGAATTTATATGAAGCATGCATCCGTTTTTAAGATCATCTTTCCGTTCCAGTTTGCCGGTCACCGTGATTTTTCCTTTCCTTTCCACGCACCCGGAAAGAAGCGACAGGATGAGAATCGCGGACAATCCGAAAATCTTTTTCATTCAATTCCTTTTCAATGGTTCCGAAATCAGTATGCGCCATCTTATTTTTTTCGTCAATTAGTGATAAAATCAGTAGTAATGACAGCGGGCATAAAAAAACTCATTAAGCAGATCGCTTCGGCGGAAATAGATATAGAAGTCAGCGCGTCCGATAAGCCGGAGTTCGGGCATTATTCCACGAATGTCGCTTTTAAACTTGCGCCGATCGTAAAGAAATCGCCGTTTGAAATCGCGAAAGATCTGGCGAATAAACTTGGTTCGGAAAGTAAAATATTCAGCAAAGTTGAGGCGGTTCAGCCTGGATTTATAAATTTTTGGATAGCGCCGCCGGCGCTGCAGAAAGAAGCCGGAGAAATCCTGAAGCAGGGAAAGAATTATGGAAAGCTGAAAACTGAAGGTAAAAAGCTGAAAATAAACCTGGAATACGTTTCCGCCAATCCGACCGGTCCGTTGACCATGGCGAATGGGCGAGGGGGATTTTACGGAGATGCGCTGGCGAATGTCCTGGAAAAAGCGGGACAGAAAGTGACGCGCGAATATTACGTGAATGACGCGGGGAATCAGGTCCGTCTGCTGGGTGAAAGTATTTTGGCGGAATATGGAATGTTACTGCCGGCGGAAAATCATTATAAAGGGGAGTATGTAAAAGGCTTGGCAAAAATTTTAAAATCGAAAGCCGCGAAAAAGAATGCCGAGCAGGTCGGAAAGATGGCATCGGCATTATTGCTCAAATCAATCAAGGCATCGCTGAAAAAAGCCGGCATTAGGCACGACAAATGGTTTTCGGAAGAGGCGAATCTCCACAAGAAAGGCGAACTCAAAAAAGTCCTGGAGTTTCTGAAATCAAAAGGCGCGATAGAAGAAAAAGACAGTGCGACGTGGCTTGGCGACGGCGTACTCATAAAATCCGACGGCAATCCGACGTATTTTCTTGCCGATCTCGCGTATCATTACGACAAGTTCATCAAAAGAAAATTCGATCTGGCGATCGATATCTGGGGCGCGGATCATCACGGTTATGCGCAGCGGATGAAAAAAGGCGTCGAGGCACTAGGGGTATCGCCGGATAAATTGAAGATTCTGATCACTCAGCTGGTCCGCCTGGTGAGCGGAGGAAAAGAGGTTCGTATGTCCAAGCGGAAAGGGGAATTTGTGACTATGGACGATCTGCTCGATGAAGTGGGCGCCGATGCCGCGCGGTTTTTCTTTCTCATGCATTCGCTGGATACGCATATGGATTTTGATCTGGATCTGGCGAAAGAGAAATCAAATAAAAATCCGGTGTTTTACGCGCAGTACGCGTATGTCCGCGCGCTGAATATCCTGAAAAAGTCCAAAGTAAAAAGTCCAAAGTCCAAAGTCGATTTGAGTTTATTGAAATCCGAATCAGAAACAAGATTAATGCTGGAGTTGATGAAATTCCCGGATTTGATCGCGCAGACTGCGGAAGATTATCAGGTCCATCATCTGACAAAATACGCCGGCGATATTGCCCGGACGCTCCATAATTTTTATGAAAAAGAGCGGGTGGTCGGTGTTGAGAAAAATTTGGAGCAATCCCGCTTGGCGCTGGTTACCGCAACCAAAATAGTTCTGGAAAATCTGTTCGATATTCTCGGCATCAGCAAACCGAAGAAAATGTAGCTTGGTCTTATATATAAGACCAGATTTTTTGTTGACTCAAGCAACATTTTTTGTTTTACTGTGATTGGCTTGTTGAGAAGCGCGAGGGAAAATGCGCGAAAGGAGATATACTGTCTTTGCGCTTTTTTCTGACGATATACAGAAATACGATTTTACTAATGATACGCAGTTGCGCGACCTCCAGAGAGAGATACAACTCCTTAATGCGCTGGGATTGGGGAAGCTCTGGCCGCTTTCAGGGAAAAAGCCGAGCCTCGGATTCCTGATCTATGGAGTCAAGGAGCAATCCCTTGATGAGGCTCTGTCTATACTCAATAAGCAAAATTCAGTTAAATTTGCAGGCGCGCTTCCGCGGAGAATTGATCCTTCTGAGCCGTACTTTTTCTGCGGGTTAAGGAAAATCAGATAGTCTATGCCGCCTTTTAAGGCGGTTTTTTATTGACTCGGAAGACATTTTCTGCTTTAATCTATTCGGTTCATTGGAGATTGAATATGGAGGGCGGAATGGCCGATGAAGTTCGCCGGGTGGTGCAGCGCGTGGAAAATCTGCTGGTTCCCAAGCAGGGCAATCTGCAGCAGGCAAAGCAGCTGCGGCTCGGCAAGGTGATTTTAAAACTTTTGGACTTCTGGCCGGAACAGCGGGTCGTCGATTGGCTGATGAGCAAAAATTCCTATCTTGGCAACGTTCCGCCGATCGATCTGGTTGAATCCGAATACGCGACTCCCAGGCTTCTCATTTTTATCGAAGAGGTGAGGCAGACATGTGTCCGCGGAACGAAGAAGGCGGTTTCGCACGTGCCATTGAGAGAAAAGCTCCGCGGTCCGATGATTGATCCCGGTCCGCCGCCTGAATTTCCTCGCAATCCGAATATTCTGGAGTAATGATTGCCGTAACCGCCTAAGGGCGGTTTTTTTATTGATTTTTGATTTATTTTAAGATAGGATTCAATCAGCTCTAAGTTCAGGCATACCCAAAATGAAGGCTGTCAGGAAAGAGAAGATTACCAGAATAGTTTTGCCTCCGACGAATATAAGCAAGACTAAGCGAGCGCAATTCCATATTGTCGTTGCGAATGTTTGTGGGGATAAGCATGTGAGAGTTTTTACTGATATCTCTTCGATTAACCAGGAAATATCAAGGCTGAAGGAGTTACGCAGCTCAATCAGATATCTCAAGAGAGTTCATCAACGGATTCCAAAGTAATTTATCAGACCGCCCAATAAGCGGTTTTTTATTGCAATTTAGCCGTTTTTTTCTTATCATGAATTCGGCTCTTAATAATGGAATATTCAAAATGTCTCCTGCTGTCAAAGCCTTGATTGATATTCTGCGTCTGACCAAGTATTCCTGGATGACTTTACATGTACTTGAGAAAAGACTTGCTACATCCGGAATCCTCGGAATAGGAGTTGAACCTAAGGATATCTTGAAGCGGGCGATAGATGACGGGGTCTGCACTTATGACCCAGAAGAAAGAAGGGTTTATCTTGCTCCCAAGTTCATGACAGCGCCGCTCAGCCTTCTCTTGGAATCAGATCCTCGACGAAGACATCTTTCTTCGAGGCTTCCGATATGTCGGATCATCTGGTCGGCGGGAATGCCTGCCGCGGCACGCAAGCAGGAATCCGACAGGATTTTGAAAAGCATTCCCGCGGGATATTTTGTGGCTCGGACCAAATCAAGCGATTTGGTTGTGGCATACGGCGAGAGCGCTTTTTCTCTGAGAAAGTATGTGGCAAATATGGCATCTCAGATTGTGATATCCGTTTCCAATCCTCCGGATATCATTCATGGAATTTAACCGCCTTTCAAAGCGGTTTTTTGTTTGAGTAATTTTATTATTTCAGATATGCTGTCTTCAGCATCTTATAAAGGAATCAATGATGGAGAACGACAAGTTTTTGCCGACGGTCAGGATTGCCGCATTAATTTTCAGGATTCAAAGATCCGGAGCGCAAAGGCTGGATGCGAATTCAAAAAATTGTCCGGGCGCCGGAATGCCATTTGATCTGGAGCAGGCGCGCATCACTATCGGCGAGAGATTGATTTCCGCAATCGGATTTCTGTCTCTGAAATATGAAAAGCGCATCAAGATAGTTTCCAAAGACAGGCAATTTACGGATGAGCTGGCGAACCGCCTGATGATCTCGCTCGGAATCCGGTTCGAAGCTTTTTCATTAGGGTTCCTGGATATTCTTGCGGATGAATTTTATCGCTGGAATCTTTCGCGGGAAAATACCGGTTATTCATCCGATAAGCAGGGTGATCTTTACGCCGAATTTATTTTACCGACTGAGTTGCCCCCTCTATGAGGGGGTTTTGTTTGAAAATAAGCTTTTTTTCGCTTAAGATATAAGGATATGTTGCGGGGATTAAAAGAATTCAAATTGCCGGAGATTGAGGAGAAAGTCCTCAAATTCTGGAAGGAACAAAAGATTTTCGAGAAGTCGCTGAAGCTTCGCGAAGGCGCGGAGCGATTCAAGTTTTTTGAAGGACCGCCGACGGCGAATGGCCGTCCGGGCATCCATCATGTGCTTGGCAGGGCATTTAAAGACGTGATTCCACGCTATAAGACGATGCGGGGTTATTTTGTCCGCCGGCAGGCCGGCTGGGATACGCACGGGTTGCCGGTGGAAATCGAAGTGGAAAAGGAATTGGGACTGAAAAACAAGCAGGAGATCGAGAAATTCGGCATCGCGGAATTCAATGAGAAGGCGAAGTCATCGGTGTGGAAATATCAGGACGAATGGGAGAAGCTGACCGATCGGATCGGTTTTTGGCTGGATCTGAAAAATCCCTACGTCACGTACAAGCCGGAATACATAGAAACGCTGTGGTGGGTGTTCAAGCAAATTGCGGATAAAGGACTGCTGACCCAGTCATTCAAAATAATTCCGTATTGTCCGCGGTGCCAGACGCCGCTTTCCAGCCATGAAATGGGCCAGCCGGGCGTGTATAAAAAAGTGAAAGATCCGTCAGTTTTCATAAAATTCAAACTGAAGGCAAAGACAAAGGGAAAGACAAGCGAATATCTATTGATCTGGACGACGACGCCGTGGACATTGCCGTCCAATGTCGCGGTGGCGGTGAATCCGGAGCTGACGTATACCAAATATAAAGTCGGGAAAGATTTTGTGTGGTCATATAATCCGCCGCCGGTTGAAGATGCGGAAGTGATGGAAAAGATTTCCGGCAAGAAAATGGTCGGCTGGGAATATGAACCGCTTTTCAAAGTGGCGGGACCGTGGTTGAAAAATAGGAAATTCTTCCGCGTATATGGCGCGGCGTTCGTGCAGACGACGGAGGGAACCGGTCTGGTACATATCGCGCCGGCATTCGGCGAGGACGATATGCAGCTGATCAAGCAGCAGCAGAAAGAACTGGTCGGACAGATTCCGATCACGATCGACAGCCGGGGCATCGTGCAGAAGGGTCTGCCGGGCGCGGGGAAATTCGCCAAGCAGGCGGATAAGGACATCATCGCCGCGCTTGAAAAAAGAAACGTAATGCTGAAGAGCGGAGAGGTCGAGCACGACTATCCGTTCTGCTGGAGATGCGGAACGCCGATCCTGTATTTCGCGCGCTTCTCCTGGTTCATCGAGATGAGCACGCTTCGCGACAAGCTTCTGAAAAACAACGAAAAGATCAACTGGGTGCCGGAGCATATCAAAGAGGGGCGTTTCGGCGAATGGCTGAAGGATATCAAGGATTGGGCGGTTTCCCGCGACCGGTATTGGGGAACGCCGCTGCCGATCTGGAGGTGCGAAGACTGCGATCAGCGGCAGGTGATCGGAAGTCTGGCTGAATTGGACGAGAACAGTTTTTCACGAAATAATTTTTATCTGCTGCGCCATGGAGAGGCGGATCATAATGTGCGCAATGTCATCGCCGCCGGACCGGAAAAGGGCAGCCATATTTCTAAGCTTACGAAAAAAGGAATCGCGCAGGCGGAAGAAGCCGGCAAAGCGCTCAAGAAAATGCTCGGCAGGAAAAAATTGGATCTGATTGTCGTCTCACCGTACCGCCGGACTGCGCAGACCGCAAAAATCGTCGCGCGGACCGTGAAGGCGAAAATCGCAGTCGATAAGCGGCTGGGCGAGATCAATACAGGCACGTTCAACTGGCGTCCGGTCGGTGAATTCCACGAATTTTTTGAAAAGCCGTCGGATCGGTTCACAAAAGCTCCGGCAGGCGGAGAGAATCTGGAGGATGTGAAAAAAAGGATGTTCAATGCGATCCTGGATATCAACGCAAAATATCAGAATAAAAATATTCTGATTGTCAGCCATGGCGATCCGCTGTGGATGCTGGAGGGAGCGATGAAGGGAATCACGAACGAGGAAATACTGAAGCTGGATTATATTGAAACCGACGGCGGACCGAGACAGGCTTCGCTGCATAATCGCCCCTACAACGCGAACGGGGAGCTTGATCTGCACCGGCCGTATATTGATGCGATTCATTTGTCCTGCAGGAAGTGCGAAGGAAAAATGACGCGCGTGAAGGAAGTGGCGGATGTCTGGTTTGATTCCGGCGCGATGCCGTTCGCGCAATTCCATTATCCGTTCGC
>CAYUKW010000001.1:0-22557 GCA_964445395.1 uncultured Candidatus Saccharibacteria bacterium | reverse complement strand
CCGGGCGGCGAATTTATACGCGATCGCCGCGCGCGGCGCCTTGCCGATGATGCCGCCGTCTTCATAATTCCGGTTATCGTTGACGATGACCACGATGCCGTCGATTTCATACGGGAGCCGCTCGCGGTGCTTCGCCCAATACTCATGAAACTTAAAAACTTCTTCCAGCGTGGCGACGTGTCGGTTATTGGGATTGGTTTTAAAGCCGAGCGATTTTAACATAATGTGCTCGTCCTCATGCAGTTTCTGACCCACGTCAGTGACGATGTCATACTGGAACGAATCCAGCTTCCGTCCCGCGGTCACTTTCGGATCAAGCTGGCGGATGGAACCGGCGGCGACATTGCGCGGATTGGCGTACGGTTTTCCGCCGGCCTTCTCCTGCTCCTTGTTCATGCGTTCAAATTCTTTTTTAGTCAGAAAAACTTCCCCGCGGACAATAAGCATCTTCGGAACTTTTATTTTTCCGTTTTCACCTTTTAATTTCAACGGTATCGCTTCCACGGTTTTCAGATTCTGCGTCACGTCCTCGCCGATCACCCCGTCGCCCCGCGTGGCTCCCTGCACGAATGCGCCATTCTCGTATCTGAGCTCGATTGCAAGGCCGTCGATTTTCAATTCGCAATAAAACGCCTGCGCGGATTCTTTCATCTTATGGCCGAGATAATTTTCCAGCCGCTCGAGCCAGTCCCGCATGTCCTGTTCCGAAAAAGCGTCATTAAAGGACACCATGGGAGTCGGATGCGTCACTTTGCTGAATTCCTTCAGCGGCTCGCCGCCCACCCGCTGCGTCGGAGAATCCGGAGTTATCAGATCGGAGAATTCCTGCTCCAGATCAAAAAGCTCCTTTTTCAAGGAGTCCAGCGCGGCATCAGAGATCAGAGATCGGTCATGGACATGGTACTCGTAACGGTAATGCTCGATTGATTTCTTGAGTCTGTCTATTCTGTTTTTAGCTTTTTGCCTCTCCATTGTATTCATTTTTATATAAAATCACAGTTGTCATTCTGAACGAAGTGAAGAATCTCTTGATACTATAGGCATTCTTAGATCCTTCGCTTTGCTCAGGATGACAAAATTTGTATCGCGTTGTTATTTTCCGGTCGTAAAATTGAATTCAAACGCCCGCGCGTCTTTCTGGACAATTCCGGTGGATCGGATCGTAACGACCTGAGAAGAATCCCCTACCTCGGATGAGCAGCTGGTCTGGAGCGCGGCGCCATTGGAAAATGCCGGCGCGGGACACTGATCGCTGTTCGTACAGTCACATGACCGGTCAGTTTTAAAAAACCGGTACAGCCGCCATTCAAGCCCCGCATCGGCGGCATAAATCGCCTTCGTGGAATTCGCGATATCAGATCCCTGACGCAATTGATACAGCATCAGAAGCCCGGCAATCGTCGTCGCCCCCAATAAAGTGCTGGAAAGCACCAGCGAAGTTATCAGCATCACTTGTCCGCGATTTTCACGCCAATGAAACATGTAGCTATTATAATATAAATCCGGAACCTGTCCCAGTGGCAGGTTCTCAGAAAATAAACAGCCCCGCAGTGCGGGGCTGTTTATTTCTACGGATTAATCTCGTGAAGCTGTCCGGGGATAAAGAGAGTCGATGATGCTTGAGATGAAGATCCCCCAGATCCAGATCCCCCACCGGATCCTCCGGTGCCAGATCCTCCTGCGCCGACTCCAAGATTAGTTGTACCCGGAGGTACGGCGTTTGGGGAAAGCGGGTTTTTAACGAAATTAGGCGTCACCACCTGATCGCTGCTCATCGTGATATTGCAGGGCACGCTGGTAGGGCAGGCGCTGGACCAGCTCGTGAAACATCCATTATTGCTGAGACACGCACCGGACCAGCCGGTGAATGTCGCACCAGGATCGGCAACCGCCATAAGCGTGATTACCCGCTTTGAAAATACCGCCGTCACTGCCTGACTGCTCCCCATAGTGACCTGGCATGCGCTGGTGCCGCTGCATGCGCCGGACCAGCCGGCAAATATGACCGTAGGGTCGGTTGACGGAAGAGGAGCGAGATTTATCACCGCACCTCTTTCATATTGTTCCGCGCAGGCATCCTGATCGCCGCCGCACACCATATTTCCATCGCTTACCGAACCGCCGGTCCCCACTTTTGTGATCGTCAAATCTACCGGATCCGTGAGTTGAATGATACTGAACGGGGCATTGCTTAATCCTTTCCCGCAATCACCCGTAAAGTTACTGCAACTCAATTGGATGAGATAATTATCCCCCAGCAAATCGGCAGGCACGCTGACTTTCGCCGATCCCGTATTGGGAACATCCGCTGAAAGCGTTTTCACCGGCACGATCGCGGCAGTTGATCCTGTCTGTTGATACGTGCATTTAACATAACCGCCATAATAATACCCTTGCACGCTTCCCTGCGCGACATCCAGACAATTCAGTTGCGATGCCGAATAAGTCGCCGGGCAGGAGAAAACCCCGCCATCCGCGCGTGAAGCCTTATTACCGTCGCATGTATCCGGCGGAGGATTATAACTCCCCCACATTTCCGCCCCGCCAAAAGCAGTCCAGGAGAATGTGGCGCGTGTCGCCCAGCCATCGACAGCGCTGCTCAGCGAATAGCTCGGCACCTGCGTCTTTTTCAGAAGATCGACAGTGACATTCGGTCCCCCTGAATAATTCGCCGACCAGCGTACCGTCTGCGTCGTTCCCTGCGGCCATCGCTCGCCGCCATTTGGAGAAATAATTTGCAATGCCTGCGGAGGCGTCGCCGTAAGAGTCACGTATTCGCTCTGTACCGGTTCGCATTTCCCCAGATACTCCTTTCCACAGCCAATCTGCAGGAAATAACTGTTGGATCCGTCTGTTCCGGGCAATCCCGTAGGAATAGTGACTGCCGCATCGCCATCATTCGCCGCATTCAATGCAAGGGGGATGGTATCTGTCGTGCCGTCATGCTGATGAAGCAACTGGATATCCACCGCGGTTACCGGCGAATCGCTTGTTACATTTTTCATAGCCCACTTAACATATTCGGAAAGACCTTCCGGCCACGTTTCTCCGCCCTGCGGAGAAAGAATGGTGATAACCACCGGCTGATTCGGAGGAAGTATGGCATCATGGGCATTCACCAGTCCATAACCGGAATAATCATCTTTGCCCGGAGCGCCGATATCAAACGCGGTGGAATCAAGCCGGCTGCGGACTTGCGCGGGAGTGAATTGAGGGTTCTGCTGCAGAATCAGCGCCGCAACTCCTGCTACAAAAGGCGCGGCGACTGAAGTACCCGCATGCTGAGCGTATGATCCATATGCTTCCAAGGTGGGAGCCCAATTACCCACGCCCGGCGCGGCCAATTCAACTTCCGGACCGTGACAGCTGAAACTGGCAACGCTATTATCCGGCGTTGTCGCGCCGACCGCGATGACAGCGCCGGTAATCGCCGCAGGGTAAATGACGGTACTGCAGTCTCCGCCCGGCGAATTACCCGAAGAAGCTACCAGGACTACCCCACGCGCATACGCATAATTGACTGCCGCTGTCTCTTCCGCGATCGTAGCGGCTGAAGACAGCCACGTACCGAGACTCAGATTGGCGACATTCATGCCATTAGCTCCAGCCCAATAAATACCGGAAAGCACGTCGCTCATAGAAGCTATATCATTTGCGCCCATCACTTTTACGGCATACAAACTGGCTTCCGGCGCAACGCCGACATAGCCGATATCATTATTCGCGGCGGCAATGATGCCGGCAACTTCGGTCCCATGGCCGCTTTCATCATCCCATTGATCGGGGTGCACTTGACCGTCTGCGGCGCTGACCACAAAATTTATTCCTCCCTTGATATTCGCAGCCAGATCGGGATGCGTACGCTGAATGCCGCTGTCAATGACCGCCACCTTCACCCCTTTTCCGGTGCTCACGCCCCATACTTTATAAGCCCCGATCGCTCCTATTCCCCAATCAAATGACTGGGTCGTCTGCGCGTACACTCTTGTATCTTTTTCCACGGCGTCGATACCCCCGCTCAAACTATTTCCGAAAGAAGAGAGGCCCACCACGCCAACCAGTTTCCCCCAGAATGTATTTTTAAGAATCCCGAGTTCCGCGTTTCTGTCCGGCAGAATCGCGATGATGACATTTTTCATCGGCCACTTCAGTATCCTGAGTATCTTTCCGCCATTATCAGTGATGATCTTTTTCGCGGATTCCGTATCGCTCCAGGACAGCAGCGGGATCATGACTTGTTTCGGATATTCCGCTTGCGCAGGAACCTGATTAGTCACGGATGACAAAGTCGAAGACTTCCTCAGCAAAACTGCCCCTTCTGGCGACTGAGGCACGAGCTGGCCAGTTGACGATGCCGGAACTTGCACCTCCGCGGACGGAGTTGTTTCAAACTTATTGATTACCAGCAGCAAAAGAACCGCTGCAACACAGAAAGTCAGTGCGAGGACTAAAGGATTCTTCTCAATGGTCTTAAGATTTGTTTGGTTCATAGCCCTATTATTTTATTGCCTGCACGGATTATACGTGATCGGCGACGGCGCAAAAGGATTGGAAAAATAATCATCGGTAGCAGGAGGCGTAGGAGGATTAGAAGGAGGAACATAACGAGGGGCAGTGACAATAATATCAGGTTCGACAGGATACCTTAATTCAAGCAGAGGAGCTGATGCTGCCGAAGTACCTTGAGTCGCTGGGGCTGGCGCAGGAGCCGGCGGAAGAGTGCTGGGAAGAGTGCCAATTTTTACTACCGTGCCGCTAGTGGTAATGACATCATAAGAAGTTCCGGCATCTACGCCGCCGCCGGTAATAGGTGCCGTAGGATGACTCCCATAGTAAATATCTCCAGTCTTCGGATCGGTATAGTAAGCTCCCGAACCCAAATCAACTATTCCGCCACCCACAGAAGCTGCCGACGGTGGCGTTGCCCCGGGCGGGACAAAAGCTCCGGATGCCGGATCAATATAACCTCGGCTACCGCCGGCACTGTTTACGCCGACATTGGTAACAGGTGCGGGCGAAGCGCCGGTGCTGACACCCGGCTCGGTGCCTGTCTGCGTTTGAGCGCCGCCGGTGAAGAAATCTACAATCCCGCTTATCCATTGATCGATGATGCCCTGTTGGCTGCCGGAGAGATCCGGTGCCGTAGTAAGATTTTGCCCATATGCCGAACCGCATGCGCTCGCGGTTACTGAAACGCATGGCTGCCGTATGACCGGAGCAGGACTCTGATCGCTGGTGCAGCCGGGCGGGCCGATAGCCGCGACAAAATTGCTGTACTGATAGCCGTCTAACTGACAGGCGCCGAAAGCGGAATAGATGAAGTCGCTGCACGTCGGCTGGCCGAAACTGACGAACACAGTCTTTGACGTCTGCGGGGAAAGATTTTTCAGTTCGCACGGCCCGGCGCCGATGCAGGTTTCTCCGGCCCATCCGGTGAACGGGAAATAATTGGAAGAGGTCGCCGAAAGCGTCACCTGCCCGGTCCCGTTACCGCCGCTTTGGATATTTATTTTCGCGGTATATGCGGACGCGGATCCGATCAGAAAAAATGAAACCAGGACGGATGCCAATGATACTGCCGGATAAAATAATGATTTTTTTATCATAAATTTATTATACCACATTCGGATAATGCCAAGAGCGCGGCATTAAAAATGCAACTCGCCGGTTTATTGCAGAGCTCTGCTGCTGACGGTCATTTCCAGATTTATCGCCGGAGTGGTGAACGGCAATCCGGTCGCCCCGACTGCCAGCAGAATCGTGATGCGCGGAGGAAACGATTTCCCCGCGGGATCCTGAAAAATCCTGAATGACGCGCGGGTGACCAGCACGTTATCCGCGGTAAGCTTCTTGAACGTCACTCCGTCAATGCTTTTTTCCAATGCCTGCGCGGCCGAATCCCAGTGATAGGTGACCGTCTGCCCCTGGGCGTTGGTAAAAAGAAAATCATCGGTATCACCATTGGCCTGCATGCTGAAATGTTGGCCGGTCCTGATTTCGCGGGTGATCTCTTCCAGCGTCAGCACGGCATTATTATTTGCGGCAATCAGCGCCACCGTCATCCGCTGCGTCCGGAGAATCTGGACAAACGATCCGGCCGAAATCCCGATGACCGTAATGAAAAGCGTCATCGCAATCAGAAGTTCCACCAGCGTGAAACCTTGTCGGGCAACGGAAGAACTGCCCTGACGGAAGAACGAAGGAACGGAAAAACTAAAAAACTGTTCTTTTGTTTTTCGGTTTTTTTGTTTCTCAGTTTTTTGGTTCATATGCTTTTACGGCCGCCAATTGAAGAAAAAATCTTCCGCAATAATCTCAAATGATGCGCCCCCCCGGGCGGTCCAATCGACTGCGGATGTCACTTTGATCTCTTCTGATGAGATTGCGTCGATGGTTATTTTCCGGCGATATGCGGTCGGCTCGCCATCCGCGTAGCCATACAGGCCGGTTGCCGGGTCAAAAAGAAGAGGTTCGCCGGTGTAGTGATCTTTCAGTTCGGTTGCAGCGGTATCAACCTGATACTCGCCCGCGCTTATCCCCTGGTTCCACGGATTTTTCTGCATACTGTTCCCATCAACGATGTTTTTCACCACCTCAATCCCCTCGCCGGCAAGATTCGCGGCAATATACTGGCTGCTTGCGATTGAATTCAGGCTCAGCGACCGGGACACCAGCGCGAAAATTCCCAATACGCCGACCAGAATGATGGAAAGCGCCACCAGTGACTCAATCATGATCTGTCCCCTGTTTTTTCGTAAAAAGTGCATAGTACTATCGCGCCGTAATTTGGCCGGAACTGTTCAGATTAATTTTCGCCTGCGCGCTGCCGTCGGTCGTTTCTAAAATTATATTCATCTCTTCCTGCGCCTGTCCCTGGCCTTGGGTTATCACCACCCGCGGATCCGGAGGAATGAACAATATATCGGACGCATCGGAAGACTGTATCCGCACCCCATCGGAAATAAGGACTGTCTGCATCTCTTCCGTCGGGTTGGCATCCGGCGTATAGACATTGTCCGACGTGCTGCAATCCGCAGCCGTATCGCGGAAAAATATGAAAGAATTTTTCTCCTGATCGATATGCACCCCGTATCCGCATACGCTTCCGCTTTCAATGTAGGTCTGCAGCGCAAACGATTTCGCCTGAGAAATCACCGAGGTGATCTTCGCCTGCTCGCGAAAAAGCGCAATCAGACCCTTGCTGGAATGGCTGTATGCCAGCATCACCGCGGAAAGCATGACCGTGATGGTGATCACTATCAATACTTCTATGATGGTAAATCCTTCCTTACAGTTCGGATTGAAGGCTAAAGGCTTAAGATTCATGTCATCTGAATTTTACCACACCGGAAAATAAAATACCGAACTTATATGAAAATCCCGAAATACGCGGAAAGAATCTTTCTGCCGAAAAATATGAGAACAACGGCGCCGAGAATAAGAAACGGACCGAACGGCACCGCATCCTTCATCCCCTTCGCGCGGGTCGCCAGGGCATAGACGCCGTAAAAAGAACCGATAATGAATGCGAATGCGATCGTAAAGATGATGTCCGGCCAGCCGAAAAGAATCCCCAGCGCCGCGGCCAGCTTGAGATCGCCCATCCCCATGCCGCGTCCCCGCGTCGCCAGAATTATCATGCCCACGATGGCCAGTCCGGCGATCCCCCCGAGAAGAGCGTTGCCCCAGATATTCCCGCGAAAACCGAAAAGCTCGGCGTAACTTCCGATAAATGATCCGGAAAAAGATCCGAACATCGCGTATGCGTTTTCAAATCCCGCGCGCGCGACCCCCAGTGCGATCAACAAAAGATTGAGTTCGTCGGGAATGATCAGCCAGTAATAGTCGATCGCTGCCAAAACCAGAAATGCCAAAAAGACTACGGTCCACAGCGATCCGATTTCCATGGAATACTGGAGCGCGCGCGGATCATAAAAATAGAGCGGGATTAAAAAAATAATCCCGGCTGCAAATTCAACCAAGGGATATTGCTGGGAAAGACGTTCCCCACAGCTGCGGCAGCGACCGCCCTGGATCAGAAAACTGAATAGCGGCACAAGCTCGTACCAGGAAAGCGTTTTCCCGCAGCTGCGGCACTGCGAGCGGCCAAGCAGCGGAGAAACCGCAAATATCGAGTGCTCAGGCTTGTAGCGGAAAATGACTACGTTCAGAAAGCTGCCGACGATAAGACCAAGTCCAAAAAGTCCGGCTGCTGGAAAAAGCATCATCGCTCGTGTTCTTTTTTATGGCTAAAACGAAAGGCAATATTTCGGGGCGTCGCAATTCGCGCCGATCGCGGGAACATAGGTCTGCCCGCTGAGATCCGCGCCCGTAACGCTGCTGTTGAACACCGCATCGCCGGCACCCGCCTCAAGCGTCGCACCGAGCACATATCCGTCCTTGCCCGAATTCACCGCAAAGAAGTAATCGGAAACCGTTGTCGGATCTTTCGGTACTTTTGTCACGCCGATACCCGCCGCAGTCAGCGTCGTCAGCGTATCCGGATATTTTCCGTTTTTTGAAAAATACAGTTCCAAACCCGTCTGAATCGATCGCAAATCAGCGATGCGCCGGGCATCGCGGCCCTTGGCGCGGGCGCTTCCCAACCCGACGAATATAATAGATGCCAAAAGACCAATGATGGAAACAACGATGAGGATTTCAATGAGTGTAAAACCTTTTTTTGTATGAATAGTGCGCATAGCCTGCAAAAATGAATTAATTATTTTTATTCCCTCAGTATATCATATCGGTCATTTAAAATGAATTCGCAAGATTATAGATCGGGAGCAAGACTGCCGCAAACAGCAGCGCCACCAGAATGCCGATGACCACCATCATCCCCGGCTGGATAAGATCGACTAAGTTGGAAACTATGGTATCCACCTCGCGCGTATAGAAACTGGAAACCCGCGACAACAGCGATTCCAATTTTCCCGTTGATTCGCCCACCGCCACCATCTGGGACACCAATGGCGGAAAATACTCCTCGCGCTCCTGCAGCGCCTGCGACATGAGCTGCCCGCTGCGGACGGCTTCCGCGACTTCATGAAGCGCATCGCGGTAAATGATGCTGCCGATCGTATGTCCGGAAATTTCCAATGATTGTGAAATGGGGATGCCGCCGCGGATAAGCACCGCGGTTGATTCCGCAAATCGCGCGACGTAGAGTTTTTTATACAGATTTCCGATGATGGGAAGATGGATGCTGAATTCATCGATCACGATCTTCCCTTCCGGGGTTGCAAGATAGTCATACAGCACAAATCCGAAGATCGAAAACACCACAAGGATGGCGCCCCACCAATCCGCGATGAATTTCCCGCTTCCCAGCAGTATCTCGGTGATCAGAGGAATCTGCGCGTTGGATTCCGCAAACACCGGCGCGAGCTGCGGGAAGACGAATCCGACCATGATTCCGACGACGATCACGAAAAGAACCAATATGATCGCCGGATAGATGAGCGCGGATCGGACCCGCGATGACAGCCCTGATTCTTTTTCCAGATACTCAGCCATGAACCCCATCACTTCTTCCAGGCGGCCGGTCACCTCCGCGGAACGCACCATGCTCACGTAAAAATTGGAAAATATCTGCGGATGCCGTTCCATCGCCTGCGATAGGAGCAGGCCCGAATCGATATCATAGGACAGTTCCGAGATGGCATTCTTCAGAATTCTGTTGCGGGTCTGCTTGTACAGATTTTTCAGCGAATCGCCGAGCGAGATCTTCGCATCCAGGAGCGTGGCGAATTGGCGGGTCATTATCATGAGGTCGCCGATTTTCACGCGATTCAGCAGATTCAGAAACGGATCGTACCACTTAACGGCTTCCGCTTCCTGCACGGTCAGGACGAAAAGATCATGCCCCACAAGAATGCCGATGGCCGCATCGCGGCTCGCCGCTTCAATGAATCCCGTCTGCATCTCGCCCTCTTTTGTGCGCGCAGTGTATTTGAATTTCATTTTTTAGGATAGAGACAGCGGCCCGCAGTCCGTAGAATTTATTATTATTCTGCGTCCTGCAACCCGCACGCCCGTTAACCCCGTTCCAGAAGAATTCTTAATTCGGAAGGATTCAGGGAGTAGAGTTCGGCGTTTTCCAATGAGATTTCTTTTTTCCGGATCAGATCGGCGAGCGACCGGTTAAGCGTCACCATGCCTTCCTGCCTCCCGGTCTCGATCACCAGATCGAGCTGGAATGTTTTCCGCTCCCGGATCAGGTTGCGGACCGCGGAATTCACCAGCATGATTTCATACGCCGGCGCCCGGCCGCCGTCGATCTTAGGGATCAGCCGCTGGGAAACTATCGCCACAAGCGTGGCCGCGAGTTGGGAAATGACCTGGCCCTGCTGATCCGCCGGAAACGTATCGATAATGCGGTCGATCGTCTGGGACGCGGAATTCGTATGGAGCGTCGAAAATACCAGGTGTCCGGTTTCCGCCGAGGTCATCGCCGTGGAGATGGATTCGCTGTCCCGCATTTCACCGATCATGATGACGTCCGGATCCTGGCGAAGCAGCGTCTTCAGTGCGCTGTGAAAATTCGGGGTATCACTTCCCACTTCGCGCTGGGAAATGATGCAGCGGTCCTGGACGAAAAGATATTCGATCGGATCCTCGATGGTAATGACGTGATCGGTCCGCTGATGGTTGATTTCATCGAGAAGCGCCGCCAGTGTCGTGGATTTTCCATGTCCCGCCGGACCCACCAGAAGAACGAATCCCTGCGAGAGCCGCGCGAAATCGTGCAAAATCGGGGGCAATCCCAATTCTTCGATCGTCTTGATCTGCGCCGGGATCAGGCGCATCGCCGCCGCCATATATCCGCGCTGGAAAAAAACATTCACGCGGAAACGGGCTTTATCTTCAAAAGAGTACGCGAAATCCAGCTGTTTCTCTTTCAAAAAAATCTCTTTCTGCTCCGGGGTGAGCAGTACAGAAACCAGACCCTCCATTATTTCCGGCGTGACGATCGCTTCTTTCTGGATTGCGATAAGGACACCGTCTAAGCGGAGCGTCGGCCGTCGGCCAACCGCCAAATGCAAATCTGACGCATTCTGTTTTGCGGTCATCAGCAGCAGCTCATCCATTTTTGTTTTATAGGAAGCCTCAGCCATACGATAATTATATAATTAAAAGCGCAAAACGAAAAGCGCAAAGAACGGATATTTCAATTTAAAATCACTGTCCGCGATTATGCGCTTCACTTTTTCAGATTTCCGTCGTTTCCCGCAGCACCTCTTCCATGCTCACCAGTCCGTTCAGCGCCTTCAGGATCCCATCCTGGCGCATCGTCACCATGCCTTGGTGCGCAGCTTCCTCGGAAATCTTCTGTTCAATCGCGCCGCCGGTGACCACATCCTTCAGCTCCGGAGTCATTTTCAGCACCTCGAAAATGCCGATGCGGCCGGTCACACCCTTGCCCTTGCACACCGCGCACCCCGGCGCATGCCAGATCTGCAATTCTTTCGGCCGCAAATCCGCCGGAATCTTTTCCAATTCCTTTTTCACCAGAACGGCCATATCCGCCGGCAGCCCTTCCACCTTCCGGCAACTCTGGCAGATTTTGGACACCAGTCGCTGCGACATCATTACATTGACCGATGACGGGATAAGGAAGCTGTCCACTTTCATATCGATCAGCCGCGGAATGACTCCGACCGCGTTGTTCGTATGCAGCGTGGAAAGCACGACGTGCCCGGTCAGCGCGGCGTGGATCGTCAATTGCGCGGTTTCCGTATCGCGGACTTCGCCGACCATGATCACATCCGGATCCTGGCGCAGAATCTGCCGCAGCCCGGATGCGAAATCATATCCTATTTCCGGATGCACCTGCGACTGGTTGACGCCGTCGATGAAATACTCCACCGGATCTTCCAGGCTCACGATATTGGAAATCTCGCTGTTTAAAAGCTGGAGCAGCGCGTACAGCGTGGTTGATTTTCCGGACCCGGTCGGACCGCTGATGATGACGAGGCCGAATGGCTTCTCAATCGCCTCTTTCACGGCGGCAAGATTTTTTCCCGTCAGTCCGAGATCGTCCAGGGTTTTCAGCCCGGTGCTGGAATCCAGAACGCGGATCGCGACTTTTTCTCCGCTCGGCGTCGGAAACGTCGCAACGCGGAAATCAATATCCCGCCCGAAAATAACCGTGCTGAAACGGCCGTCCTGCGGAACGCGCGTCTCATCCAATTTCAGGTTGGCAAGCACCTTGATCCGGGAAATGATCGGTTGATGCAGTTCAATCGGCATCTTGCTGACCTCTTTCAGATCTCCGTCGATGCGGAAACGGACGCGCAACAAAGTCCGTTCCGGCTCGATATGGATATCAGATGCCCGCTGATTCACGGCTTCTTTCAGTGTGGATGCCACCAGCTTGATGATCGGCGCCTCTTCGGAAACCGCCATGCCGGCTTCAAGCTGGACTCTCCGCTCGCCGGCCTGCCCCGCTTTGCCCGGCTTGAGATTCAAACCGCGGACCGCGGCTTCCACCGCGTCCTTATACGGAGAATATTTCTGGAACGCGAGATCGAAGTCTCCCGGCGTGATCAGATACACGCCGAGATTTATTTTCAGCTGCTTCGCGACAAAGCGGAGCGCCTCCTGCGCCTGCGGATCCGACGGATACACCATGCCCACCACCAGCATGTCCTTCATCCGGGAAAGCGGAATAACGCTATAGGTTCTGGCGGTCTCTTCCGGAATGCTGGTGATCAGATCCTTGGTGATTTCATCCAGATTTATCCGTTTGAACGGAATCTTCAGGAGCCGGCTTTTTATTTTGCCGATCTCCTCTTCGGACACCGTATGGCGGTCATACAGAATCTCCTCGGCGGTTTTGCCCGCTGAAACGGCGTCGGTGCTGATTTTTTTAGCCGCGAGATCGGTAAGCAATCCGGCTGCGATCAAATTTTCCAATAATTGTTTGTCGTCCATGCCGATTATGTATAAATTTTTGAGTCTGCAGATTGCTCTAAATTTAGCGCAAGCCCTTAATATTTAATAAACGGATTCACTCTGCCGGCCTGAGGAACCGCGGTCGAACCGCCGTACTGCTTCAGCGATTGGTACGTCTTATCATTCAAAAGATCGTTCGGGTTCAGATTGACGGTGGAGAGCTCCGTAGTGGATTTCACATTGCTGGGAATAATTTCCTCGACAACCGGCGATGGCGCAAAAAACAGAAAATACGCCGTTCCCAATACCGCAGCGACGATCGCGATGAATATGATGAGCGCTCTCCAATTAAATTGCTGCTTGTCTTCAAATACTATTGCCATATATTTTTATAATTACTCCGTTGTTATTTTGCCTGATAATACGTATCTAACGTGACATCAAAATTCATGAGATCCTGCGCGACATTGGTTCCGGACTGCAGTTTCAGATTCTTCACATCCATGATCCGGAGATTGCGCTCAAGATCGATCAGAAAATCCCTGCCTGCCACGTACGGACCCGCGAATTTGACATTGAATTGCAAAACTCCCACGCCTTTCACGAACGACAGCTTGACCGGCGGCGGCATGACCGAAAGATAGCTCGTCCCCACGCCCTGGATTGCCACGCCGTGCACCTGCGCCAAAGAATTGATCTGCGCCACCACGGAAGCGACAGATTCATTCTGCGGCAATGCGAACGAAAGCGCGTTGCTTATATTCGCCACGCTCTGCAGATTGACCACGAGATTCTTCACCTGCTCCACCGCTTTCGTTTCTATGTCCAGGATCTGCGTCTTCGCTTCCAGCTTTCCCCGGAGATCCTGAGTCACGGCATACTGCCCCTGAACCAGCAGCGCGTAGACCGCCAAAGCAGCTACCAGCAATCCGGCGGAAACCAGCAGACTTACTGCGCGCTTCAGTGATGGTTTCATTTTGCGAGAAGGAGCAGGTCCTTGCTTAATTTCAATGATGCCTTGAATTGCACCGCAGTGCCGTTCAGCTGGGATTGGATGAGCGAATAATTCTCTATCCCCGGCGTCTGCGCGAATATCTGCAGCTGCTCGGAGAGAACGGGGAACGATTCAGCCACGCCGTCGAGATCCAGTTCCCGATCCGAAACTTTCATGTTCAAGCTGGTGAAATACACCCGCGGATGGGTCGCGCTTTCCAGCAGCGCCAGCGCATTGGATGAAAAAATATGACTGTCCACCAGGCTTTTCACATTGATGATCTGCGAATAGATCTGGATGAATTTATCCTGGTCCGCCTTGGGAACCGAGGCCACCCGCTGGGCGATCTCCTGATCTTTCGCGCTGATCTGATTCGTCAAAAAAGGCTCGTACCCGAAAACCAAACCGAGATACGCAAGCAGGGACGCCAAAAATACCACGAACGAAACCGTGAAAAAACGCCACGGCCATCCCACTGCCAGATTCTCCGGCGCGAACTGATCCATCGGATTTTGTACAAATTGCTGAGGCATAGTAAGAACTTACACTGTAAGACGGGACATTAAAAATATTTTTTCTCTTTCCATTGTTATGAAAAAGGTTTTATGCCGAGTCCGATAGCCACTGCGAATTCCGGCCCGAGATCCCCTACGAGCGGTTCCAGGGAAGAGGCGTACCGAACCTGAGAAAATGGGTTGGCCTTTGCCGCCGGCAACCCCATCTGCTCCTGAACGTACTGGGTGATTCCCAGCAGATTCGCGCCGCCGCCGGAAACAATGATCCGCTCCACCTTATCAGTATACCCTTTTTCATAATTACTTCTAACCCGTTGCGCTTCGCTGATGATGACATCCAAGATCGGGAGCATCAGCGTGGACAGTTCGTATTCGCCGCCGGCGCCCTTGAGGCCCCGGAGCTTTTTCAGGTCTTCAGCGCGGCGGATGCGGATATTCAGCCCCGCCGAAATGGTCTGCGTGAGCGAACCGCCGGCAAAATCAGTCTGGCCGACCGATTTCAGATAACCGCCCTTGGCGATGGAGATGCTGGTCGAGCGCGAACCGATGTCCAGAATCAGCGTCGTCTGCGGGCTGCCATAGGTCAGCGCGCGCGCGCTGCTCAATCCTTCGATTTCCAGCGAAACAAGATTCAAGCCGGCGCCCTTGAAGATATTTTTATACTTCTGGATCTGTTCGTTCGGCACGGACACCAGCAGCACCTGCTGGATGGCGGTTCCGTTCTCGTCGGTGCGCTCCCCGACTTTCAGCCAATCGATGGTCACCGCGGAGATCGGCAAAGGAATATATTGCTTCGCCTGGAATTGCATCGTCTTGGCCGTATCCTCTTTGGACATCACCGGAATTTCCAAAAGCGTCACGAACGACGAAAATGCCGGCAGCGACGCGACGACGTTATTTGTTTTCGCATTGCTGTTTTTGACGACGATTTTCAGAAGCTCGATCATTTCCTGATCCAGCATCTTCAGCGTGCTGGTCTGCAGCGCGTTGTTCAGCCGCTCCAGATGCCCATAACTTTCCAGAAATCCGTAGTTCACCAGTTCCAAGATGCTGTCCGAATGCCGCAATTCCACCATCTTGATTGACGTGGTGCCGATGTCGATGCCGAGATAATTTTTTGACGGGAAAAGCTTTTCCAGAAAATTGAACATAGCTTGCGAAGTGTCGGTTCTTAGTCTTATTATATCACAGACACCGGATATCTAAATTACGGCTATCCGGCCATTGCTCTATATATGTATAGACTGACAAGTATAAAGGAGGCGCTGCTGGATATCCTGTTTCCACCCGTCTGCCTGCATTGCAAAAAAAATCTCGCGCGCGAGGAAAAATCAAAGATGCTCTGCGGCGATTGCGCCGCCCAGATTCACATCCATGCCACGCTGTTCTGCGCCAAATGCCGGGCGCGCCTGCCGGACAATAAAAAAATCTGCCACAAGGATACGCCGTATATGCTCGCGGCAGCCGTGAATTATGACGGTTCGATCAAAGACCTGATCCACCAGCTGAAATACCGCCGTTGGACATCGGTGATTGATGTGATTCGTCCTATCCTGGATACCTATGTCAAAAATCTTTCTTTGTCAGTCGACGATTATCTCATTATTCCTATCCCGCTCCATCCCGATCGCCAAAAAGAACGCGGATTCAATCAGGCCGAGCTCATCAGCGCTGTCATTGCAGAAGCATTGCAATTGTCGATGCCCGCAAATATCCTCACACGCGTGAAAAAAACAAAGGCGCAGGCGGAGCTGAAAAATTATAACGACCGATCAGAAAATCTCGCGAATGCTTTTCACGTAACGAACGGCGAAATTATCAAAAATAAAAACATCATCCTCGTGGATGATGTCTATACCTCCGGCGCCACGATGGATGATGCAGCCCGCGCTTTGCGCGAAGCGGGTGTGAAAAAAATCATCGCATTCACGTTTGCGAAAACCAGGTAGCACCCATCTTATTCCTCCAAAAGTTCTCTCAATTTTTTCAGCTTTTGCTCTAATTTGTATGTTTTTAACGTATCATCGCTTGCTTCGCCGAAAAAATAACTGATTGGCCGCTGCGTGAGTTCTGCGATCTTGAGCAGCTGATCGACGCTGATTCTTCCAACGCCATTTTCCCAGCGGCTGATAATGTTGTTGCCGGAAAGCCCCAATTCGTCAGCGAGCTGCTCCTGAGAAACTCCGGCTTCTTGTCGCGCTTTTTTAATTTTTTGTCCAATGGCTTTTGTTAGCTTCTGATCGTGCATAGTTTATAGTATTTATCACTTGCCTTTACCTCACAATTGATTATTGATATAATGATTATAGACTCCATCTATATCTGGTTATCTTCTATGAAAAAGGTATCTTTACGACATGCCATTCATCACAAGGAAGAAAGGTTCAATCTCCTGGAACGCTTGATTATTTTCCTCGTTGCCATTTCCCTCTCGCTCATGCTATTTGCCGGCATCACTTTTATTTTAAATTTTTTGCTATTCGTGCTACGCTGGTAGCCATGCACGATTTTACTATCTATGATGTGCCGATCCCCGAACGGCCCCGGGAACGGTTAAAAACCGTTGGCAAAGAAGCGCTTTCTGCGGCCGAACTCCTCACTGTGCTCATGGGAAGAGGCAGTGCCGGCACATCGGTCATGACCGTGACGCAGCGGCTGCTTCAAAAATTCGGCACTCTGAAAAATATCGGCGATGCATCCCTCGAAGAATTGTGCGCAATCAAGGGCATTGGTTTTGCAAAAGCATGCCAGCTCAAAGCAGCCTTTGAGCTGGGGAGAAGGGCGGAGGACGGCGGCGATGCGGCCGAAAATCTTACCATACAGAGGCCAGCGCATGCGGTAGAAATTCTCTTTCCGCACATCAAAGATAAAAAGAAAGAACACGTCTTTGTACTATTGCTCAATGTCCGTAAAAAATTAATTAAAAGATCGTTGATTTCCATAGGCACGCTCGATGCCAGCATTATCCACCCGCGCGATATCTTTAAAGAAGCGATATCTCATTTTGCAGCAGGCTTTATCTTAGCTCATAATCATCCCTCGGGCGACCCCTCGCCATCAAAAGACGACATTGCGCTTACCGAGCAATTCATCGCTGCGGCAAAATTTTTAGATATTGCCTTTTTAGACCATATTGTTCTCGGCAACCCCCATTATTATAGCTTTAAAGAAAAACAAGAAAAAATGTGGCTGTAAATTAAAATAGAGCATTGCTGCTTTATTTTAATTTGTGCCCAGGAGAGGATTCGAACCTCCACGCCTTGCGGCGCTACCACCTCAAGGTAGTGCGTCTGCCGTTTCGCCACCTGGGCATATATGCGATATATATCAATTGAGTCTAATTTAAATCCAACACATCTTCAAGTCTCTTTATATAAAAACAACCCCGTAAAGCGGGGCTGTTTTTATCTGTTTACTTTCCGGTTCCCATTTTCTGACGAGTCTCTTTGCGGGACAGGTCGCGGATGTAGTACAGTTTCGCCCGATGCACTTTTTTCGGCGAGCTCACGACTTCCACTTTCTCGATGACCGGCGAATTGATCGGAAAAGTCTTTTCCACGCCGACCCCGGCGATGGTCGCGCGAACCGTAAATGAAGCGCCGATCTCATTGCCGTGCTTACGGGCGAGGACGAGGCCGGAAAACTGCGCAAGACGCTCCTTGTCGCCTTCCTTCACTTTCTCGAAGACTTTCACTGTCGCTCCTGATTTAATTTTATCCAATATTGCGGGTGCGATCATAATGTCAATTATATTACTCCTGATCCCCTTAAATGTCAATGAATAGGAAAATATGCCCGCGGATGGTATTTTTAATATATGGAAACACGCAGGAAACCGATACAGACACTCCGCGATGTACGCAAGCCGGCACGAAAACACGCGAGTTCTGCGCGTCCGATGCACGAAAAAAAGTCTGATTCCGATATCAGCTTCCAGTTGATTTTTCATCCGAAATTTAGGAGATATTTCCGCAAAACCGCAATCGCCGTGGCCGGCGTATTTTCCCTCTATGTCATCTTCATCGGCTTCTTCGCGCATGCCGCGCTGGACGCCCTGCAACTCGTGAAGACGGAATTTCCGGGACTCAAAGCGTCTGCGCAGAATCTCAATACCGGCGATGCCGTGGCGCGGCTGGATAAGATTCATAACGCAATCAGCGGAGTCACCGACGGAGCTCAAAGATCGGGACTCGCAATGCTGTCCGCGGTGATCGGCACCGTCGTCCCGGGATTCAGCGGAATTTCCGGAGCGATCGCCGATACCGCGACACTCAATGAAAAAACATTACAGATCGCGAAAGACGCGGATTTTCTCAAGACCAACGGGATTGAGCTCTTCACCGCCCAGCACGGCAGCCAATTGATCGCCGCGCTGCAGCGCCTCGCCCAGAATATAACCGCCGTCAGCGATGCGAGCGGCAGGCTCACTGCCGAATCAGACCGGCTCGGCTCTCTCACCTCCCTTGCCCAAAATTTTTCCGACAAAATCACACCGATAGAAAGCCGGCTTTCCAAAGCCGGTCATTTTCTGGATTCCCTTGTCACGCTCCTGCAGCAGCCTGGCGATGAACATATCCTGCTGCTGTTCCAGAATCCGACCGAGATCCGCCCGGCCGGAGGATTCATCGGCAGCTTCGGCGATCTTGTCATCAGCCAGGGAAATATGAAAGAACTGAAAATCGACGACATCTACAACGCCGACCGGCAGCTCGGCCTGAAACTGGCACCGCCGCACGAACTCAGCGGCATCACGCCGACCTGGGGCGCGCGCGACGCGAACTGGTTCTTTGATTTTCCGACCTCAGCAATGAAAGTCTCCTCGCTTCTTGAAAGCTCCGACCTCTTCAAGTCGCAGGGAACCGTGTTCCAGGGAGTGATCGCGATCAACACCAATATCCTGCAGTCCCTGCTCGAAGTGACCGGGCCGATTACCTTGGATAAATATAATCTGACCATCACGGCGGACAATTTCCTTCCGGAACTGCAGCGGGAGGTGGAGGCCGGCCAGGATAAGAAACCAGGGCAAAATCCGAAGCGTATTCTTTCCGCGCTCGCGCCGCTACTGATGGAAAAACTGCATTCGCTTTCCGCCGATCAGAAATCTCAGCTTATTTCCAAATTCAAATATCATCTGGAGAAAAAAGATATCATGATCTATTTCCGGGATCCGCAGATGCAAAATTTCGTCACGACACTGGGAATCGCCGGCGATGTCCTGCAGCTCCCGGACGGATTTTCCGGAGATTACCTTGCCGTCATTGACACCAACATCGCCAGCGGTAAAACCGACGCAGTGATTTCGCAGGATGTCACACTGAACAGTTCGATAAGCTCGGACGGCAAAGTGATTGATGCACTCGCAGTCACCCGCTCCTATCACAGCACGGACGCGCAGGATTGGTGGTACCATGTGGCTAACAAAAACTATCTGAAAGTCCTTGCCCCGGAAAACTCCGCGCTGCTTTCCATGACCGGCAATGATACGCCGCCGATCCTCGGCCCATCGGATAACGCCGGACTGCAGACCGATCCGGAACTCGCATCGATTGAAGCAGCCACGCATCCGGTGCCGGCGCTGAACGCATTTGCCGGAGCGGAATTCGGAAAGACCTCGTTCGGCGCCTGGATGACGACCAGACCGGGAACATCCAAAACCGTAACGCTCCAATATCAAAGCGGTGCATACCTGGATATCCATGACGGCATGCGATATCAGTTCGTATTTGAAAAACAATCGGGCGTGGAAAGCTCGCTGGAGTATTCCGTTGCCGCCCCGCCGGGATATATATGGAAGGAGTCCGGCAAAAACAGCTACGCCTCTGCCGACGCAAAACTCAACGCCCGCGAGACAGTATACCTGACTCTTATAAAGGAATAGAGCCGGTAACCAAAAACCCCCGAAAGGGGGTTTTTGGAAAGGATTATGAAGGATAGAGAAACTTTAGAGTATTTATGAGGGGGCTCAGGTGGTCAGGCCCAAGCAATCTACTCTAAAATCACTGTATCTAATAAATAGAACCGGGAGCCATATAAAAAGGTTTCACTGGTTCTTGGGCTCCTCATCCGAGCCGGTTCTGACCCACATGGAATGATACGTCACCGCCATTCTTATGAGATCCCGGATCAGCAGCGCGATGATTCCGAGAATCACCAGCGTAGCGATCTGCGTCAACGGCCGGGTATTTAAAAAAGAATTGAACATGAATTCCAGGACGCTCCAATAGCTTCCTTCCGAAATGACGGCGGCATTTTGAAACACATGGCTCACAAACACATTGCCCGCAAAGATTTCGATCGCCAGCGCGAACACCGCTATCTGCAGGACGATCAACGGAACGATGCGGCGCAAAAACCACATGAAATAGACCTTCCACAGAATGCGGTTCCGCAGAAAATGCCCGAGTGTCACTTTTTGTTTGCTGGTTTTTTCTATGCGCATAAATTATTTTATATAATCCGGATCGGTACTTAATTTTTCGAACATCCGCTTGGCACGGAACAGGCGCATCTTCAGAGTCGGGATGGAAATCTTCTCGACTTTGCAGATATCGGCGTATGATTTGTCCTCCAGATAATATAACTTGAGCACCTTGGCGAAATGTTCCGGCATGCGGGTGATCACCTCGTTGACCGCGGCCTTGGCGTCGTGGATGCCGGCGTAGTCGTGTTTCTCAATAAGCTTGTCTTCGTACAGCACCGGATCGAGATATTCCACATGCGCGCCGGATTTTTTCAGCTTCTGATAATGCGTGAAAGAAGTATTCATCAGAATCTTATACGCCCAGCTTTTGAATTCAATGCCCTTCTGCTTCTTGAACAGATGCGAGTATCGGTAAATTTTCGTGAACGTCTCCTGCACGATATCCTCGGACTCTTCGCGGCTATGTACAACGCCCATCACCTTCCGCAAAAACGGAACCTGATAACGGTCCACGAGAACCGAAAAATAGGACGGATCCTCGATCGCCAAAGCCAATATTTCTTCGTCTTTTAATGTAGTGTTTTCCATAAGGAGGTGCGCGCACCAGGGATTGAACCTGGGGCCTTTTCAATGTCAATGAAACGCTCTACCACTGAGCTATGCGCGCTTGAGATAGGTTCCACTAGCTTATCAAAAAATTTAATGGAGGGCAATAAGAAAAAAGAGGGGCGCGCAAGGATATCATCCCTGCACGCCCCCTTTTGCTTAGATCGCCGACCGCGCCGTGAGCCGGAGCCGCCGCATGATGCGGTAGCCGCGCGACTCCATCTTGGCGGCCGCGAGCGCCTTCTCAGCCGCGACGATCCCCGAGACGTCCTTCTCGGCGATGGCGATCTGCAGCACGAGCCGCAACCGCTCCTTCGAGGCCCCGACGCCGGCGCCGAGGCGCTGGTCCAGCATCAGGATCTGATCCTCGGGCAGCCGATGCGCTTGGAGAACCTGCCGCGCCTCGACTGCGTACATCTGCGCATTCCGCTTCACCGCGTAAGCCTCGCGGAGGATGTGGCGGCCATTGGAAGGCTTGCCCTTCTTCTCATTCACGTTGTTCATGACTCTCCTTTCGCGCGCCTTTCGGCATCCGGGATACCACGATCACTTCGTGGGTACTAAAATGTATATTAACATATAATTAATAGAAAGTCAACATGTGGTGGGTGACGCAGGAATCGAACCTGCGACCTCTGTCTTATCAGGACAGCGTTCTACCACTGAACTAGTCACCCTTCT
Organism: uncultured Candidatus Saccharibacteria bacterium; assembly: GCA_964445395.1. Lineage (GTDB taxonomy): Bacteria > Patescibacteriota > Minisyncoccia > UBA6257 > 02-FULL-45-10c > REEB48. The sequence continues at coordinate 440 of CAYUKW010000001.1, read as the reverse complement.
GTTATTTTTTGATGACCGCCTGCGCGCGATCGATCTCAAAACGAATCGCTGACTGCGGACTTGCAAGTTGCTTGTCCAGCGCGGTGCCGGCATTGCCGAGCAAAAAACTGAACGCCCACACGGCAAGCAACACAACTATGCCTACCATTAAAATACCAAACCCCATAAAAGTCAATTCTGTTTTATTTTTCCAATTTATATTCATATGATTATTGCGCGAATACTCTCCCCTTCACGGTCATCTCAAATCCCGTTCCTTTCGCAGCAACATCGAAAGAATCAAAGCCGATATAATATTGGCTTGATTCAGCCGCCTGCAGGAAACGCAGAAAATTCGCGTAGGACCCGGAAAGGACCATCAGAAAATTATTCGTACTCGGCATAGTTTCAGCGGAAGCCGTCTCATCCGTGAAAGAAAAATTAAACGCAAGCTGATTCGC